>JAITKQ010000029.1 GCA_031278295.1 Spirochaetaceae bacterium
CTTGCTCTCTTTAAACATCGCGGTAAGCTTTTCCCTGCTTTCGGTCATCGCGTTGGTAAATTCCTGTTGCGAAAGTTCAATATGCTCAATACTCACATCAAAATACCCGCCGGGGTTAAACGAATACTTTCCGGCCTTTAACTCATCAAATGTTTTGACCGCACTAAACCCGTCAATTGCTTCTGTGTTGTTGACCGTATCTATAATGTGTTGTTCTTCATCTTTTGTCAGCAGCGTTTTCTGGTTCTTCCCGTCCTTGATTTTTGTTCCAAGGCCGGAAGCGTCAACAAGTACCGCCTTTCCCGTCTTGTTTGTCTTGTCGATAAAGATAATCGACACGTTCGTGCCGGTTGTGGCGAAGATGTTGCTCGGCATGGAAACCACGGCCCGCAGCCAACCCTTATCCACAAGACACATACGGATTTTATTGGCTATGCTGGCGGCCTTGCCTTTCCCCTCGGTCAAAAAGCCCGTCGGTACAACCACGGCGGCTTTGCCCTTGTTATTAAGGGACGAAATGATATGTTGAATGAACAGAAGATAAATCGCCATCTTATCTTTATCTTTGCTTGGTATCTTTGGCACACCCGCGAAGAATCGGGCGTAGAGCTTTTTCGTTTCCTCGCTCTCATCCTCGTTCACGGTCCGGCGGGAAGCGTCAATACTGTCGCGCCAGTCGGAAAAATCCAGTTTGAAAGGCGGATTGCTGACAATGTAATCAAAGCCCTTTGACGTAGTCTTCTGCCTCATGTGATACGGCTCGGTCATCGTGTTTCCCTGTACCACGTTCGGCAGAGAGTGGGCAAGATTGTTCAGGATAAGATTCAGGCGCAGAAGCGTACTGGATTTCTGGCTTATATCCTGCGAGTAGATGGTACACCTGTCCTCGCCGATTTGATGGGCAAGACTCATGAGGAGCGAACCCGTCCCCGCGCCGGGGTCGTAACATAGGGCGTTGGATACTTTGCCGGTTACCAGTATTTCGGACATGATCCGCGCCACGGCGTGGGGCGTGTAATATTCGGCGTATTTTCCGCCGCCATCCTTGTTGTAGTCTTTGATAAGGTATTCAAATATGATGGCAAAAAAATCGTATTTCTCGCCGAAGATTCCGCCGGATTCACTCAAATTACAATCAAAGAGCTTATTGATAATCGCCCGGCAGAAACCGTCGCGTTTGCTTTCTTCGGTCACATAACCGCTGATGCCGCTAAAGAGCCGCACCCTTTCGCCGCCCGCGGTCCCTACAGAGAAAATACCGGCGTTAAGCAACGCAAGGCTCCGCATGGTATCATCGAAGAGTTTTGCGAACTGTTCCCGGTTTTGGGCGTTATAAAGGTTTGAAAGGTAATGCTCGCGGTTAAGCCGCGCCGCGCTTGCGGGGAGCATAAGCAAAACCATTTCGTAGTCCTCATCGGACATCGTTTTGAGTTTTTCCTCTGTCAGTTTTGCGTATTTTTTAATACGATGCACCTCATGGAAGAACTTGTCATTCATGAACTTGTACAAAAATACTTCGGTGATAATCTTGTACTCGTTGCCATCGTTTCCCAAGCCATGATTGGCGCATACTGATTTGAGGTCATCCACAAGCTGTTTTGTTTTTGTTGTCAAGCCGGTGTTCATACTTACGCCGTTCCTCTATATTCTTTCATGTATTCGCCTACGACCAGTTCATTTATTTGCCGTGCGGCGGTTGCATCAAGATGCAATGCATTACTTTCAAAACACCCGATAACAAGCGGTTGAATACTCATGGTAAAAAACGGCTCGTTATCAAGCAGGGCGTTTTGATACATAATATGCTCATCCGTATCGTGTTTTATCCCAAGTAAAGCCTGATTGATGCCAACAACACGCCAATCCGGATTCTTTTCTACGATTCGCTTATGGATGCGGGCAAATTTTTCATCGCGCTGATACTTCGCTTTCAACAGCGCGTCACGCCGGTTCTGTTCGGCAATGCGGTCATAGATGCCGCGAAGAAGGGAGATATTCTCTGTTATATCATCGGTGGTCATTTCCGTGAGTTTTTTCTTTTTAAAGATACGTTCCAGTTCTTCCGAAAGTGAAATGTATACCGGGTCGGCATGGTCAAAATTATTCTGCATTGCCTCGCGGGTCTTGCGTATCTGCTCTTTGAAGTCATCAACAATGCCGAGCCGCAATTCCTTTTCGCTCACTTTACGAAAAGCGAAGATAATATTCTCAATCGCCAAATTGATAAGATTGGCGTTGTCCTCCGCGTTTTCCAACGCTTCTTTTTGATTGATGAGCGCAAGACGGTTTGAGACCTCGGCAAGCAGGGTTTTCAGTTTAACAAAGTCCAATTTGCCGGCAAGGTCGTCATGCCCATAGAGGCGTATGAGATTTCCGAGGGGCCGGGCGTTCTCCAATGCGGATTTAATTTCAAGAATTATCTTTTTATCGTCTATTTCGTTTATCTGTTCGCTGAAGATTTCGGCGTTTTCAATGTTGTAGGCAAACAGCTTTTCCCCAATGTCAGCGATTTCGGCCTCGATCTCTTCCGCACTTTTGAAAAGGTTGCTATACTTGTTCCATTCATCACCGATTTCCTCTTGCAGTTCCTCAAAATAGGCGGCGTTGGTCTTGTCAAATTCCGCGCGAATGTCGGCAAAGTCTACGACAAAGCCATAGCGGAACTCCTTGTATGGACGGTTTACCCGTGTAAGCGTCTGGAGCAAATTGTGATCTTTTACTATACGACTCAGATAAAGTTTCTTCAAGCGGCGTGAGTCAAATCCGGTTAGCAGCATATTGAACACAATGAGCAGATCGATGTTGCCGCGTTTGAAATCATCGCGGTTATTCCTGCGTGTCTCTTTATCGTCCACGTCATACAGGATGAGTACAGTTTTTATATCAGGATGACGTTCATTGATTATACGGAATAGTTCTTTCGCCTGATCGCTTGAATCGCAAACAACCATGCCGCCGATTGTCATGTCATTGAGACGTACGCGGCTTTTCTGAAAGTCTTCAACAATATATTTCGCAAGCTCGGTGACATACTTGGGATGAGCGAAAAGCTCACTTTTTTTGATTGACCCCTTCAGCATTTCTATTTTGTCGAGGACGTTTTTTAACTGTGTTTTGTACTGCGTTTCTATCCCCTCGCGGATAAGACGCAAAGTATATCCGTCCTCGATGGACAGGTTGTAATAGTATTTATGGATATAGCCGCCGAAAACATCCTTGCTGTTAAACGTAACCGCTTTTTGTCCGCTTTCCGCTTTCAATTTCTGATTAATAAGAGGCGTACCGGTCAGTCCGATGAAGATTGCTTCCGAGTCACTTGACATCAGGTTGGCAAGAAAACTGCCGCGGGGATTATAACTGCGATGAACCTCGTCAAGAAAATAAACACGCTGGACATTCAAATCGTAATCGCTGCTTTTCGTGGCTTTTGAATCTTCAGAAAACTTCTGTATGTTTATTACGGTGATTTCATTTTGCCCGCCGGTGTTTTGAATTGCCCCTTGCGCGGTGATGTTTTGCACGAACTCGTCTCTACTGTTGACGATTTTCACACGCAGTCCGCGGCTTTCAAATTCCCCCTGCGCCTGTGTAAGCAGATCGAGACGGTCTACGATAAAGTAGAATTTGGGGACAATATTTTCCTTTTGAAAATAATTGGTAAGATATGCCACATTGAAATAGGCAAGCGCGGTTTTTCCGCTCCCCTGGGTGTGCCAGATAATGCCCTTTTTTGTGCCGCCTTTGATCTCCCGTTCTATGGCAAGCGTCGCGAAAAGCTGTGGATAGCGCATGACGTGCTTGTTGAGGCCGTCTACATCATCAACATAGGCCAACCCGTATTTAAGAATAACGAAAAGCCGTTCTCTGCTTAAAAGCGAAGATATGATCCTGTTCGTTGGCTTGGTTCCTGATTTGTTGGTGATGTACTCATCCGAATCCTTGATAGCGACAAGATTGTTGTCTTTCAGCACAGAGCGTTCAACTTCTTCTTCAAGACCGGGAAGGCGGTCAAAAATAGTAACATCTTCTTCACGAAAGCAGTTGAACACCGCCTCTGCCCGTGAAACGGACGCATAGAACGCTCCCTGTATGGGAACAACGGAATCGTTATCGTACTCCATGTTGTTCGAGAAAATCATAAACTGTGCGGCGTTCAAAAAACGGCGGAACTTTTTGTTCTGAAACCGCATATTTATCCTGCCGCGTTCCGCTAAAATTCCCTCAGTGTTGTTTGGCTTCTTGACTTCCATAAACACAAGCGGAATACCGTTAATCAATATGGTAATATCGGGCCGGAATTCGTCTTCACCATTTTTGCAGGTCAGTTCAGTACAGACATGAAAACTGTTGTTATTGAAGTTGTCGAAGTCAATTAATTTTATACCGGCCGTGCTTGTCAGCCGTTTGTAAAAAGCGCGTCCGAGGTCGTCGTAATCCAGCAGCTCTTTTAGCTCATCGAGCAGACGTGATATATCTTCCTGTGACAGATTTGCTCTGTATGTTTCCACCTGATTTTCCGCCACATTCCAGAACGAATATTCTGCCGTATCTTTTCCCTGTGAAGCAAGGCGAGCATCGCATCCCGATCCATAATTGATGCGCCGTATGCTTTCCCCAAAAATATCCGTAAAAACGTTAGTCTCTTTGTCCCAAACAGCGTCTTTCAGGGAGACATATTGATAGCCGAGCCGCGCAAGGTGAAGTATGGCGGGAATTTTAACCCGTGTGTTTTCGTTGAAAGCCATCTCTTTATACCTGTAAACTCTTGTCCCGCGCTGCTTTTCCGATGCAAAGCAGGGGGATGGCGGCAGTTTCAAGTCCCCTTTGTATAAATCTACAGATATTTTTTATATCATAACATAACGAAAACATAAAGAGGTGTGAATAACAAGCGATAATGTCACCTCCTAAGGCTTACTAGGAGGCATGAAGTACATGATGAGCACTGACGAATTAAAAAACCGTTCATGATGAACCGCCTCCGCCCAAGGGCGGAGGCGGCGGGGACTCCGGCTATCGTGCCGGTTTCTCCTTCCGGGCCGAAAACTTGCGCTTTCGGAGTTTCGATTGTAAGCGTTGCATTATTTGAGAGGAGGTTCACGCGCGGAAGCGGAGGAGTTTGCGCGGGCGGTACGAGGACATTGGGGTAAATTGACAAGGGCGGGGGAATAGGGTATCGTTTTAACATTGCGAGAGATTAGCTCATCTGGATAGAGCGTCAGCCTCCGGAGCTGAAGGTGGCAGGTTCGAGTCCTGTATCTCTCAGTGTAAGCGTGGCGCTAATGGGGGAATAATGCTGTTATCGGAATTGGGTACGCCTGTAGGCGAATTAAAAAAAAAGATACTGGAAACTTGGGGGCGTCTTTGAACGATCCGGGATTGGGAAAAAGATAGCGGAACTGGAAAGTAGCGCGGCTGAAAGCGGTTTTTGGAACGACAGCGTGGCCGCCGAACGGATAATGACCGGCATAAAGGCCCTAAAGAAGCGTTATGAGCCGTGGAAGGCGCTTGCGGCGGAGGTGGAAGACGTTTCGACGTTGTGGGGTCTGGCGGTGGAAACAAACGATGAATCGCAGACAGCCGAGATCGAAGCGGAACTGGCTGCCATAAGCGCGAAGTATGAAAAGCAAAACATATTCGAACTGATGCCGGGCGAGGTTGACGGTTCCTCCTGTTTTTTGAGCGTTCATTCCGGCGCGGGCGGGACCGAGGCCTGCGATTGGACGGGTATGCTCTACCGGATGTACCTGCGCTGGGCCGAGAGGCAGGGTTTTTCCATAGAAGAGGAGGAGAGGCTGGAGGCGGAGGGAGGGATAAAGAGCGCCACAGCCAAGATCGACGGGCCCTACGCCTTTGGCAGGCTGAAAGGCGAAAGCGGTGTTCACCGGCTGGTGCGGATATCGCCGTTTGACGCTAACGCGCGGCGCCACACATCGTTTGCTTCAGTTTACGTGTTCCCTGTGCTGGACGATTCTATCGAAGTTGAGGTACGTCCCGAAGATCTGCGTGTGGACACGTACCGTTCAGGCGGCGCGGGCGGCCAGCATATCAACAAGACAGACAGCGCTGTCCGCTTTACACACCTGCCTACCGGTATAGTCGTGGCCTGTCAGAGCGAGCGGAGTCAGACAATGAACCGCGCGATGGCCATGGCCATGCTCCGCGCCCGCCTGTACGAACATTACCGGCAGGAAAAAGAGAAGGAAAATGAACGTTTTGCACAGGAAAAGAAAGATATTTCGTGGGGTAACCAGATACGTTCCTACGTTTTTCAGCCGTACACCCTTGTGAAGGATTACCGCACAAAGTCGGAGACGGGGAACATACAGGCCGTTATGGACGGGGACATAGACCTGTTTATCAACGACTACTTAAAGTTCGCATGGAGGGGCGCGGCGGCGCAATGAAGCGTGTTTTATCATGTTTTTTGGCCATTGTCATGCAGGGCACGGCTTTTTTTGCCTTCGCCGGAGGGGCAAAGGAGGCTACCCCCGCGCCGATCAACGATACGTGGACGCTTTGCGTTACGCAGTTCGATGTCAGCGGGATGCCGCCGGCCCGCGCCGTTATGGGACAGATGGTCATGCAGTACATTGCCGAAGATATGCGCACGGCCGTCTCGCGTCTGTGGCTGGAGGAGGAGGTAGAATATTACAACGACGCGGCACGGCTAAAAGCCGAAAGCGCGGCGGCAAAAAAACTCGGTACAAAGCAGGCGGAGCGTGACAAACTTGTTTTTTCCGGTGACAGCGGCTATAAATACAGGCAGGCGGTAAAAAAAATAGACAAGGACATAGCCGTTCTGCGTTCCGAGTTTGAAAAATCCGTGGTGTCCGTGCCTCCGCTTGCCATGTCGCCCGTCGTAAAACTTACCGAAGGGAATTTGTCAAAGAATTTCCCTGCTCCGCCGGTGGCGGGGCAGGAATATTATTTTTGTACGGGGCAGAAGGCGGACGCCTTCCTTTCGGGCAAGATAACATGGTACCTGGACAGGCTTTATGTGGAAATATCGCTTTGGAGTGTGTACGCACGGAAGGTGACCTACACGGACAGCGCTATTTTTTCAGCGGACGCGATAAAAGAAGGTTCCATAGAGCTTGGCGACAGGCTGTTTGACTATATTTCCGGCTACCTGCCCGCATGGATCAAGGTCAAGGCAAACCCGGACAACACTCTTATTGTTGTTGATGACTATGTGGCGGGCGCGGGCGAAACGGAGCTGCTGGACTTTACGCCCGGCACGGTTTCCATAACCGCGTTTGCCGAGGACTATGAAACCTTTACAACGGATGTTGACCTGATCGAGGGGCAACGGACGGATGTATCGATCATACTTGCCCCGATACCGGTAGATGAGTTTGATGTACGCCTCAAGAACGGCCCGCCGTCTGAGCAGGGCGGGCCGGACGAACATGCCGCTAAAACCTTTGACGGTGACGCCGCCGCCGTGTACGATGGCGCGCTGTATGTTGGCAAAACCCCGATAAGGCTGAAGGGGCAATCCGGCCGGCAGAAGAACCTGAATGTGGAAATGCCCGACGGCAAGGTTGACCAGACGGTCTTTATTGTGTCGAAAGACCCGATTGTTTTCGATCCAACGCCGCCGCCGGCTGAAAACCGGACGGAACTTGCCCGAAAGAAGTTTTACTCAGCCTATGGACGTTTCTGGATAGTGCTGCCCCTGTCCGTACTTGGCGTGGGCCTGAACAACACGATAACGGCGGCGTACAACAGTACCGGCGATCCTGAGCTAAAGCGGCAGCGGGATATGGCTTACTGGGGCTCGATGGGCCTTAGCATATTGATGGGTGTCTGCCTGGCAGAAACTTTTTACCGCATAGGCCGCTACGTGTGGGAGGCCAACAAAGCGGGCAACCCCCTGGTCAAGAAAACGCAAGAATCTGAGACGGCAACAGCAGCGGCGGGCACGGCGGCGGTTACAGAAGACCCCCTCATCCCCGCTGGCGGGGATGAGGGGCGGTAGCCTGCCTGTCGAGGCATTGGACTTGTTCAAGAACCTATTTGAATGTGGGCAAAAGCCCACGGGTTCTTGAACAGGTTTTTCAGCGGAAGTTGTTC
>JAITKQ010000153.1 GCA_031278295.1 Spirochaetaceae bacterium
TCCGCCCCCAAACTTCCGCAGATGCCGCACCAGATTCCGGCCTTGTGTGCGTTTTCGCAGGTCAGGCGGATAAGGCGCAGTATCGCCTCGTGGTGGGTGTCGCAAAAGGATGCTATCGAATCGTTCTGCCGGTCTACGGCAAGGGTGTATTGGGTCAGATCGTTGGTGCCGATGCTGAAAAAATCCGCCTCCTTTGCCAGCAGATCGCTTATTACCGCCGAGGCCGGGGTTTCTATCATGATGCCGACGGGAATACCGGCCTTAAAGGGGATGCCTTTAGCAGCCAGTTCTTCACGCGCCGCTTTTGCCAGTTCTTTGGCCCGCATCAATTCGTCAACGGACGTTATCATCGGAAACATGATCGCCGCGTTGCCGTGCGCCGAGGCACGGTAAATGGCGCGCAACTGGGTCTTGAAAAGATCGGGGCGGGTAAGGCAAATCCTGATCGCCCGCATACCCAGGGCGGGGTTTTCTTCTTTGGGTAGATCGAAGTAGTCAACCTGCTTGTCGGCGCCTATGTCCAGGGTGCGGATAACCACCTGGCGCTCCCCCATTTTTTCAAGCACCTTCCGGTAACTTTCGTACTGGGTATCCTCATCGGGATAGCTGTTCCTGCCGAGGTAGAGAAATTCGCTGCGGAAAAGGCCGATCCCTTCGGCGTCGCCGGCAAGGGCGGCGTCGGCGTCGCTGACGGAACCGATGTTGGCGTACAGTTTCATGGGACGGCCGCTCTTGGTGACGGTCGGCTTTCCCCGTCCTTTCTCAAGCCTTTCCTTTTCCTGCCGCTGCCGCTCCTCCTTTTCCTCCAAGTCCCTTACTATTTCAGGTTCCGGGTCGATGTACAGAACGCCCGTTTCGCCGTCCAGCGCCGCCTGCTTTCCAGAAAGGTCCCCTGACAGGAATTCCCCGAACGAGATGATCGCCGGGATCCCCATCGTGCGGGCAAAGATAGCCGTGTGGGAATTCGCCGCCCCCTGCCGGGACACCAGGGCAAGCACCTTGTCCCTGTCAAGCTGGGCGGTCTCGCTGGGGGTAAAATCATCGGAGGCAAGGATCACCGGCTTGTCGTTTAGCCCGGCTTCCTGCTCCTCCCCCGACAGTATCCCTATCACCCGCCTGGAGACATCGTACACGTCGATTGCCCGCGCCTTCATATACTCATCGTCCATGTCGGCAAAATCCTGGGCGAGGCGGGAACCGGCCGTATTTACCGCGTATTCGGCGCATACCTTTTCCGTTTTGATGATCTCGATAACAGGCTCAAAATAGTCGGAATCTTCCAGCATCATCCGGTGAATTTCAAAGAGCAGCGCGTTTTCTTCCCCGATCTTTTCCGCCATTGTCGAGGACAGCGTATCAAGCTGCTCCGCCGCGGACCGTCGCGCGGTATTAAACCGTTCTACTTCCTTGTCCGCATCTTCGACGGGCCGCTTTTCAACGGAAAGGCTTTGCCGTTTAAGAAATGAAAGCCTGCCCCTCGCTATCCCAGCGCTTACGCCCTTACCCTGTAATGTAATCATTTTTTCAAACTCCTATACGCCGCCGCGATCTCCGCGATCAGATCCGCATCGTCCAGCGCGGTGACGGTCTCTATCACCATTTCCGGCGTCTCTGTTTTCAGCATTTCCTGTAGCTTCACGCTTTCCGCATCGTCGGGATTGTCGTAGACAAGCGCAAACGCCATCGTCGAGAGCAGCGCCTTGCATTGAAGGCCGCGCTTTTTCAATTCACAGACGGGCCGCGTAAACCGTTCCTCTCTTCCCAGCTTACGGATCGGCGTACGGGCGACACGCGGAATATCGTCGCTGATGGCGGGATTGGTAAAGCGGCTGATAATTTTATCGACATATTCGGCGTGTCTTGTCTTATCAAAGCCCCATTTTTCGACAAGGAGGCTTCCCGTTTCGGCGAGCGCGTTTTTTAGCAGGGTCATCACCCGTTTATCTTTCAAGGCCTCGTTGATGTAGGCATGACCGTAATAATGCCCTGAGTACGCCGCCGTCGCGTGGCCCGAATTGACGGAAAAGAGTTTTCGCTCGATAAACGGAAGAAGATCGGGGACATACTCAACGCCCTCCAGCGTAACATGTTTCGCCTTCCGCTCTGAATCGTCAATGACCCACTCCCGAAAATGCTCGACAGTGACAAAAAGCGGATCGCCGTGTTTCTGCGCGGGAACGATGCGGTCAACAGCGGCATTCGGGAACCCGATGTACAGTGCGGCAAAACCGGCGGCATCCCCGTCAAGGTATTTTTCAACTTCCGAGCGGAGAAACGCGCTCCCGCCGATCATGTTTTCACAGGCGATCACGTCCAGCGGCCGCTTGTTCCCTGTCCGCTGCCGCCCGCTAATGCCCTTGGCGATCGACTCAGCGATAAAGGCAAGAATTTGTGGGCCGATCGCGGTCGTGACGAGATCCGCTTCCGCGATAGCGCCAGCGACCTGTTCGGGATTCTTCTTGCTGTTGATACCGTCAACATTCGTGATCTTTTGCCGCGTCCGATCTTCGCCGGCGAGTTCGATCTCGTACCCGCCGCGTTTTTGCAGCTCGTCGATCAGCGTTTCGTTGACATCGACAAACGTGACGTGAAAACCGTTTTTACACAGCACCTCGCCGATAAACCCGCGCCCTATATTTCCCGCGCCGAAATGTACCGCCTTCATTTTAAGATTCCACCGCCTTTCCGCAGAAAATCTCGCGGATTTTTACCTTGTCGCTTATCGTGAGGAATTTTTTCACATCATCCCCGCTGTCAAAATAATCGACGATGTTTCCCATGATGTCCAGGTGTTCGTCCCCTTTTGCGGCGATGCCGATCACCAGGTATACCGGCGTCCCGTGCCAGTCTATCCCTTCCGGGTAGGTCAGCACCACTATACCGGTATTGACGATCTCTTTCTTGTACGCTTCCTCACCG
Organism: Spirochaetaceae bacterium; assembly: GCA_031278295.1. Lineage (GTDB taxonomy): Bacteria > Spirochaetota > Spirochaetia > Treponematales > Breznakiellaceae > JAIRMY01. The sequence continues at coordinate 2,920 of JAITKQ010000153.1, forward strand.
TGGGGGATAGCGATAAAATTCCCTATTCCGGTGGTGAAAGAATTGTCCCGTTTGATCATCCCCTCGATATAGGGTTCGTTGACGTAACCTGAGTCCGCCAGCATACGCCCGCAACGGCGGATCACCTCTTCACGTTCCGCTTTAGGCTGGTTAAGAATAATGTTTTCCTCTTTGAGCATGGGTATTGCCATGATCTTCCTCCTGTCTATATTAGTTTCCCCTCGTATTGGGAGATAGTTTCTGAAATTTCCCGTTCAAGAACCGCCTGTATGCCTTCACGATCCCCTGATTTGACCGCCTGAAGGAAAAACGGCATGTCAATCAGGGCGCTGGAAATTCTTCCCATCAATTCGGTCATCTCTTTGGGAATTTTTTCGGGCAACAGCATGAACACACAACTTTTGGTATTTTTAAAGTAAGCATCGGTAAACGAGCCGCCTTCCGGAACAATTACCGCAAATACCGATGACTCGTTATCCGTGCAACGGGTATGCAGCAAGACAATTCCCAGTTCATCAACCACCTGTGTAGACAAGGCTTCCCTGGCCGCAAGGGAGCGGCAGACGGCTTTCGGGTTTTCGGGTGAAAAGCGGGCGGCGGCAAAACGGATAAGCTCGCAAAACGAACAGCCGGCTTTGACAGGTACAACGGCAAAGTTTTTAAGCAAGCGCTTTGACTGGATGAAAATTTCGATAAGCTCGTCCAGCCGTTTCTCAAGAGAAACCGATCGCGTAGGAAGCTCCTCTCCCCGTTTGGTAAAGGCAAAGGCGTTTATTGCATCCTGAATTTTTTGATAATCCTGCTGCCCCAATATGGGCCGCACCTGCACTATGGGCTTGTCTGTTTCCGTTACCGGTATGGTGGAGATAAGGAAATCGGCGCCGTCCCAGGAATCCGTTTCATCATAAGCTGATACTTCGACCTCCAGGTCCCCCTTAAAACGCTTCCGCACCTGATAGGCCAGCATATACGACATCCCGATACCGGCTGCGCATACGATCCACGCCCGGAGGGAACGCCGCCTGGTATTCTGCTCCCCTAGGACGGCGAGGGCCGCCAAAAAATGTATCTGGATAAATGATATTTCGTTTGACCGAACGGGGAGACCTAAGTGCTCTTCCAAAACCTTAACCGCCCGGCAGGTTTTTTCGTACACTTCCGGGTAGTTTTTTACGAGCTCCGGTTTCAAGGGGTTGGGGATATCCACCCCTCTATTCAGCCTGGGCAGCGCCGATTCCAAATGCCGGGACAAGAGTCTTGTCAGCTGCTCATTGGTTTTCAGAATTGCGGCGATAAGGGGATCGAAGCGGTCGATCATCCGCATAGTAAGATGCCGGGCAAGTTCCTGCTGATCCGCCGGCCCCGGATCAAGGGGGCCTTCCTGCTTTGATCTGCACGCCTGAATCCAGACGGACAGGGCCTGCCGCTCTGCTTCCGGCAATGTTATCGAAAACGTTTTCTCCGCCTCCGCCGCAAGTTCCCCGGCAAGGGCGTTTCGACCCCCCGCCCCGCCTACAGCTTGCCCTGCCGGGATCATTTTTCCCTTTTGCGCACGGACAATCATCACCATAAGGTATATGGAAATCAGGCAAACAGATTCGGAGGTCATCCAGTCAATTACATCTCTTTTTCTGCGCAAAATTTCCCTTACCCCCACTTCTATATCTTCACCGGGAAAACCGAAGGCCGAGGTGTAGGATTTCCCGCCGGAGTCCCCGTCCAGCATGAAGCGGCTTAAAAGGGCGGCCCGCAGGCTCTCTTCGGCCCCGTCACACTGTACACCGATACCGCTTTTACGGGTAATCATGACATCCCGGCCTGAAAGCCAGGCCTCAAGCTCGTCAAGATCATTGCTTACCGTCGACTCGCTAACTTCAAGGGTCCTTGAATAAAAATACAGTTTCTTTATTTCGCCCGAATGCCCGACGAGCTCAATCAAAAGGCGAAGCAGCCGTTCCTTTTTCGAAACGGGCTGAGGCTTGTACCCTGCCAGTACCTCAAGCAATTTTTGTCGGGTTTCGTCGTTCCCGGCAAAGACGATGCCCTTGCCGGGAATGGAAACGAGGGCGGCTTTAAAAGCGGTCAGCAACGGATCGGCATTTTCCAATTCCCGAAAAACCGTCCGGCGGCTTGTTCCCAGCGCCGAAGCCAGAGCATCAACCTTTACCGGTTCAGCAGAGCGCAACAGGAATTCCAGCAACCGTAAAAGCCTGGGAGAAAACCCTGAAATATGGGCCGTCCTGTCCAAAACGCTTCTCCTTTGATGAGCCTAAAGCCTCCGCGAATGTCCGCCTTAAAGATTTGCCGTCAAAAAATCACGAGCCGCGTCTATCGCCGCCGATTCATCTTCTCCTTCGGCCTTAACGGTAAAGCTCTGTCCGCATTTGAGTCGCAGTTTCATCAGGGCAATAAGCTTTTTCGCGTCGGCGCTTTGATCGTCCCGGTTAACAGTAACGTTACTTTTAAACTCCTGCATTTTTTGTACGAAAAGACCGGCTGGCCGCGCGTGAATGCCGTTAGGATCGGTAATTGTATACGAAAATTCCTGCATCTATACCTCTTTCTTAAAGTAATACAGTTTAAATCCCTGCCGTATGCCCAAGCCAAGGATTTTTGCGGCGATTCCAACGGAGAGCGCCGTACACAGGCGCATCCGTCCCGCACTTCGCGGGACGGATGCGCGGATAAACCGGACTTGTTCAAGAACCTATTTGAATGTGGGCAAAAGCCCACGGGTTCTTGAACAAGTCTTGCAAAATGCAAAGCATTTTGCCTTTTTTCAGCGGAAGTTGTTCAGAAACTGAGGTTTCTGAACAACTCTA
>JAITKQ010000015.1 GCA_031278295.1 Spirochaetaceae bacterium
CGGGAGCAGGCCGGACGCCTGGGCCTTTTCCTTACCGGCGGGAGCGACTTCCACGGCCTGTACTCGGAAAAGCCGCTGCCCATCGGCGCCATCCGGGTGGAAGTGCCGGACGCTTTAACGCGCGACCTGTCGGGCTTGGGATACGGCCGACGCGGAGCTTAGCTTCGGTAGCAGTTTGCGCGGGAAGCGGAATCGGCGATTTTTAAGTTTTTACGCGCCAAGCCCGACAAACCGCCAGGGAAGCGCCGATTTACGCGAATTGCCGCAACGCGGGTGATTGACTCCGGCTGAATACCTGTCTAAACTCAACATAGGATGAAATCAAGGCAAAGACGTCTTCAGGCGGTACGTAGGCTGGTTGAGACGAACCCTGCCGGTTCCCAGGACGCTATTCTTGAAATGCTAAAAAAAGAGGGGTATTCGCTTACACAGGCTACGTTGTCACGGGATTTGAAGTCTCTGGGCGTCTGCAAGCGGCCAAATTTTGAAGACGGGTACAAGTACTACCTGCCCGACGAATCGGAACAGAACGAAGCGAGACGGGCACATATACAGGATTTTTTACGGGGCTACATCTCCATCGAATGGGCGGGCAACATGGTTGTTATAAAAACCTATTCCGGTCATTCCAGTGCCGTCGCGCTTGCCGTTGATAACCTGGCCTTGGACGATGTTTTGGGTACCATAGCCGGGCATGACAATACGGTTTTTGTCTGTCTGCGCGAAGGGATTAACGGCGAAGACTTTATGGCGGTGATGAAGGAAAATATCCCCAACCTGGAGGCATGATGCGTTACAATAATTTGGATAAAACGGCCGTTTACGGGCGGCTTTTAGAGGCGGCAAAGGCGTATTCCGCCTTTGATTTCAGGGAAAAACTCGATGCGGCGCGTGTGCTGGCCTGTTCCGTCCCGATAGCGGATACCCTTGTTTACAACTGGGCGGCGAAGAAGCTTGACGATGGTATTGTCGCGCTGCTGCAAACGCTGGCCGGCGAACAGGAACTGGCGGCCAAGTACAGGGCCCTGCTTGACGGCGAAATTATGAATACCGGCGAAAAGCGTAAGGTGCTGCACCAGCTTCTGCGAGGCCGGCTTGGAAGTGATGTTGTATCGGACGGGAAGAACATAGGTGAATTTTACGGTAAGGAGCTTGAGCGTATTTCCACGTTCGCCCTGGCTGTCCGCGAAGGCAAGGTGACAGGCGCAAGCGGGAAAAGATTCAGAGTCGCGGTGCAGATAGGCATAGGCGGTTCCGATCTGGGGCCGCGCGCCCTGTACATTGCGCTGGAAAATTGGGCTCTCAAGGAAGGTATAAATCCCAACATAAAGGCAAAGTTTATTTCCAATGTCGATCCTGATGACGCGGCTGCCGTGCTAAATGCGGTTCCGCTTGACGAGACTCTGTTTGTCCTTGTTTCAAAGAGCGGCGTGACGCAGGAGACCCGGGCAAACGAGATTTTTGTAAAAAACAAGCTTAAAAAGGCGGGGCTTGACGCGAGCAAACATATTGTCGCGGTAACGAGCGAGACGAGTCCGCTTGCCCGCAACAGCGACTACCTTAATTCGTTTTACATTGATGATTTTATCGGCGGACGCTATTCGTCAAGCTCCGGGGTGGGCGGCCTTATACTTTCGTTAGCCTTTGGCCCTGCCGTGTTCAGCGAATTTCTGCGCGGCGCCCATGAAGCGGACAAGGCCGCCCTTGAGCCGGATATCCGCAGGAACGCCGCCATGCTTGACGCGCTGATCGGCGTTTGGGAACGGAATTTTCTCAGGTTTCCGTATACCGCGGTGTTGCCGTACAGCCAGGCGCTTTCCCGTTTTCCGGCCCATTTGCAACAGTTGGACATGGAATCCAACGGCAAGCGCGTGAACCGGGCGGGGGAGACTGTTTCGTACGGGACGGGGCCCGTGGTATTCGGAGAACCGGGAACCAACGGGCAGCATTCGTTTTACCAGCTTCTTCACCAGGGTACCGACATTGTGCCGCTCCAGTTCATAGGCTTTAACGACAGCCAGCTTGACGACGATGTCGAGATGGATGGTTCCACCGGCATGACTAAGCTGAAGGCGAACCTTGCCGCTCAAATTGTGGCGTTTGCCAAGGGGCAGGACGATGCCGACCCGAACAAACAGTTTCCCGGCGGACGCCCCTCCAGCCTGATATACGGCAAACGTCTGACCCCGAAAGCCCTGGGCGCGTTGCTTGCCCATTTTGAAAACAAGGTGATGTTTCAGGGTTTTGTCTGGAATCTGAACAGTTTTGATCAGGAAGGCGTACAACTCGGCAAAGTCCTTACGAAAAAAGTCCTGTCCGGCAATCCCGGCGACGACGCGCTGGACGCTTACGGCAAACTGCTTGGGCTGTAACTGTCACTATTCACCGTTCACCGCCAAACCCCAAGGGCTCAGAATATCATATCAAGGATATTTTTCTCGCGGGGGCTCAGCGCGGTAAATTCAAGCGTTATTACGCCGTAACCGTTACGTACCACTCGGCATACAGGGGACAGTATCGCGCCGCCCGCCCTGATCGAGCAGCCCGGCAGTTCAGTCGCGACGGGCAAATTTTTTGTAAGCGCCGGCTTATCCGGCATGAAAACAGCGCCGTCCGGCGATATCTGCACCGCTTTTCCGGGAATAAGCGCGCCGGTCAAAGGGTTGGTAACTATCATAGCGAGGGAATTTTCCGGTCTTACGGCAAGGTGATTCACCCATTTTTCGGCGGAAATGTACGGACGAAACACCTCGCGGAGTTGGTTTAACGCGCCTTTGTCAAGGCGCGTCTCGTTTATCAGGCAGCTTACATCCAGGCTCAAGGCCTTTTTGCGTTCCTGTTCACTGAAAAAGCTACCGTGCAAAAGGACAATGGCGCAGGTTTCAGGCGGCCTTTCGCTGTGGACAAACGAAACCAGCGTTTTCCAGTGACGGGGAAAGTCCGAGGCGCTTACAACGATGCCGTCCGGTGAAATCTCATCAACATTGTCCATCGCCTTAAGGATATGCTGGTAGCATACCACCTCGATCCCCAGAGACTTAACGTAGTTTTCTATCCGACCGCGAATCTCGTGAGAGTCCAGTACAAGCAGTAGCTTCATTCCGGTAAAACCTGCCCTACTCCGTACCAAGGTTCTGGACAACATAGTCAACTATCGTCCAGACACCAGCGGTACGATGCAGATAGTAGGTATAGCGCTTGATTTCCATGTAATCGCCCGTTTTGAATTTTTCCATTACGCTGACTGTACCCTCGTCCGCATTGTACGTGGTACGTTCAATTTTGAATTCCGCCGGAATCGCGCTTATATCACCGTCGATAGTCTGCTTGCTCAGCTCTTCACGGTACCACGCGAGCATGATGCGACGGCTCTCCTCCGATTCGGCCTGCCACCTACGTTCACGCGCCGCGTCACGCCGCAACATCTGTTCAAGGTTTATGTACAGGAAGAATTTTTCCCACTCTGACTTTTGCCGGCTTCGCAAGGTCCATGAAACAACTTCGTCAGGCGGTATCTGTTCCCTAAAGTAAAGAGCGCGGGTTTCCTCCTCCAGCGCGACCGGTATGCCTGCGGAATCCAGTACCGCCGGCGCCCTTATGTGAAGATTCAGCCTGTTGGAGACGAGCACGGCCTGCTCAGGCTCCCCACCCTGTACCGAAAAACCGCCGGGAAACCCGAAACCGGACGATTCGCCGACATTCACCGCGCCGCCTTCGCTCTTAAAAAGGCCCGGATAGAATTTAGCCTGAACAATGTAGGAGCCCGGGCTGTCCAGGCGTCTCCAATCACGGATATTTTCGACAAACGAGAGCGACTCCCCCGGATCAAGGCTTAACTCGCGGAAGAAGACCCGCTGCCCCGCCCTTTTTCTTGTCAAAATATCGGCGTTTTCAAGCTGCCGATTCGCCGGGGTACGAATGTCAAAGTCCAGCGAAAACACCCTGTCGTCCGACAGCCTGAAACGGTATACCCCGCCTGAATCGTTTGTTATCGTAACCTGCACAAGGATACCGCCGCTCTGCGGATAGTACAGTTGTTTATCAAAGTAACGTATCCCGACACTTATTCCAGCCGGTTCGGCGGCAAAGAGAATGGCCGCGCAGCAAAGCCGTAAAATAACACAAAATTTTTTTTTCACCGGGTACCCCAAAAAAGGATGTTTTTGCCCTTTCTCATTTAATAATCGGTATGTAGGTATTTTGTATTGATATTATTTTTTTAAATGGTTATTCTAAAATTCAATATTTGGCTGTTTTTATGAACGGTCTTACGGCCATTGTATGTAAAAAGCATGTAAAAAGGCGGCAGGTATCTATAATGTCAATTTCACGGCGCGGCAAACTCTGGTTTAAAACCATCGTTTTCATGGAATTACTTATGTACGCGGGTACCTATACCCTGCCGGCCCAGTCCGAAAAAAGAGTTATAGTTGCATCCGCGCACGGAGGAACCTTTGTTTTGATACGGGCCGACGGGCAGCGGGAGTCTTACAACCCGCTGAATGTTACTACGGGCAGCGGCATTGAAATAAAAAAATCAGATATGCTTCAGACCCCTTCGGGCGTTTTTGTCGAGGTGCGGGCATTGCCGGGTAATGTGTCGATACGTATAGCCGAAAATTCTTCCCTGGTTTTTGATGATGTGGGCGGTTCCAGCAGTACGCAGGTGGTCACGCTTGTTTACGGGCGTATCCGTGTCGATCAGGAGGAGCAAGGCGAAACCGTCATCGTAAAGGCAGGCGTTTCCATAACGGAGGTGCAGAAGGGGTCCATCAATATTGATTACATAGTAAATTCCGGGACATCCCGCAGTTCGCAGCCGCTTCTTTATGTTTCAGCAATATCCGGTTCCGCCGTGCTAGTACCTTCGGCACTGTCACCCGCGTTTGGACGTGTCAAGGTTGATCGGAACGAGATGCTGATCTTTGACGCTCCGGAAAACAAGCTTGAAAAGACTTCGATAAACAAAGAAATCGTGAAATATTGGCAGGACAACCAGGCGGCATACGCACAGCCGGACGGCGATGATAAAAATGTTTTTGTCCAGTCCGGCGTACTGGCCCTGCCTTATTCTCCGTCATCAAGTGATGAACGGGTATCGCGCTTAAAAACAGGCGGAATTATTACGGGCCTTATACTGATGCTGGCAGGCGTCGCGGTACAAACTTCGCTCCATTACACATACGACCAAATCAAAAAGGAAACAGCGGATTTGGCCTACTTTGCCGGTTTTCTACCGATAGGCATGGGCGCGTTCATCCTGACGGCTACTTTACTGTACCCCACCTATTAGCACATTTACAAAGATTTTTCAGGTAATATGGGCGCATCGCGAACGCTTCGCGCCCCTCCAATCCCTTGCGCGTTTCGTACCCGACGGCTCTTTCGCCAATGTCGGCAATGATAGACCGGTAAATGTAAAATTACCGGAAGCCTGTCGCGCTTGTGG
>JAITKQ010000050.1 GCA_031278295.1 Spirochaetaceae bacterium
CCCCCCCCCCCCCGGGTCTCCCCGCCCGGGGCGGGGGGCCGGCCCCACGCCTCCCCCCTGCCCCGCACTCCGGCAGCTACGCTGCCGCCGTTGCGGGGACACCCCCCTCTCCTGGGGGCTTGCAGCCCCCAAGCCCCCGCATCCCTTCACAGCGCTAAGGAAGCACTGACGTTTTTTACTACAGGGTATCCGGCGAATCAAGCTGGGCGGGAAGCTGCATGGAGGTTTCAAAGTAACCGGAACTCCGTTTTTTTACGTTGATATCGAGCAGCGCGTAGCCCTCCTTTTCATTCAACTTGAAACCGCGTATCAGCAGCGGGTCCTGGGCGGAAAGCCCGGCCTCGTCCGCCACGGAGCCCCGCACAACCTTTTTGATAAGGTATGACGGTGTGAATTTACCGGCGGCGCCGTTCTGCAAGATGATGCCGAAAAGCGGCGCGGCCATCCGTTCACGGCTGTCCAGCTTTGCCGCCTCCGCGAGGGGAAGGGCGGGACGTTCGGCGCTTTGCATCACGCGGAGGCGTCCGTCGCCGGTTTCAAGCGCTACAAGCTCGCCGGGGCGGTTCTGAAACAGGCTGTCCTGCAACGCGGTGATAAAGCCGCCGTTTTGCCGCACCACAGGCTGCTTGTTAAGGCTTTTTATGGAAACACCGTCCGGTATGTGAAGCTCGGCGGCGGGCGTAAGCGGGGCGACATAGAGGATTTCCGCGCCGGCAGGAGTTTCGGCAAGGGTGAGGCCGAGCCAGGGGCGCTTCGCCTTGCCGCCCTTGATCATGCCGGGAAGCGCGGCGGCGAGCCGTTCCGCGGGAACGGCAAAGTTTAGACCCGGAAACTGTTCTATGCCGGCAAAAACTATGCCCACAAGCCGCCCCTCCGTATCTATGACAGGGCCGCCGGAGTTCCCGTGGTTTACCGCGGCGTCAACCTGGATCACGTCCCCTATCTGTAGGAGCCGCCGCCCGGTCGCGGAGACTATCCCCATCGTAACCGTTTTTTCAAGACCCACCGGCGAGCCTATCGCCAGAATCGTGTCGCCGACCCTCGGACTCACCCGGTCAACGACCGAGAACACATAGGGACTCTTGTACTCGGTCTTTATCAGGGCAAGATCAAGCGTCTTGTCCCAGCCTATAACCTTTGCCGGTATGCGGGCGCTTGTCGCGTCCCCCATCCTGATGTACATGCGGGAGTAGCCTTCGTAGCCGGGGTCAACCTCGCTCGCGATAACATGGTAGTTTGTTACGAGGAGCCCGGACGCATCGACAAAAAACGCGCTGCCCAGCACCCTGTCGTTAAAGCCCATGCCCCGCTCTACCTTTATCCCGCGATCAATGATCACGGTAGCCACGCCGTTTATCATATCGGCGGGGCTGTCCCGGCCCTCGGCATAGGAGCGCAGTACCTCCGGCACCGCGGCCTGGAGGCTGCCGGCAAGGTTAAGAAAGTGGGCCGCCGTCCGCCGCTGCCGCGCCTTTACAGCCCGTTCAAGGAATAGCACGGCGTCCTCCGCCCCAAGCGCCCCGTACCGCTCCGCCCGCACCGCCGTCAAAAATGCCGCCAGATCGTTGCCCCCGTCCAGGTATTCCTTAGCTTCAGCGAGCAGGTAAGCGCCGTTTGCACCGTTTTCGACGCTGATCCCAAGCGCGGACAGGGAGCGTTCAAGCGAGGCCGCGTCGTCCCAGCGTTTTTCGGCCACCGCCGCCACCTGACGCTCCGTCAGATTCTTTACGGCCCTGTCCCGTAACGCTGAAATCATCCCCGTTGCCGCCCGCCACCTGTCGCCGGAATCATCGCTGTCGGCCCTCCCGTCCCCCTCGCCGCCGTACATCGCCTCGAACATCCCGATAAGGTGTATAGCCTTCTCAGGCTCCGTGTCCACCGCCTCTTCTATCTGCTCAATGCGAAAGTCCCGAGTCGGACGCGGCGGCACAAGGCGCTGTTCCGCGCTTCTTGCCGAGATGCAGGATGACAGGAGGACGAGTACCAAGAGACCCGCCTCGGCCTTACTGTTCTTCACGGTATTCAACAAATCCATCTCCATCCCAATCACTTTCGATAACTTCAATTTCAGGCTGTAAAATTCCAATATCCCCGACGCCTGTGAGCCGGGAAAAGGACTCCGCCGTCCGCCTGAAACGCCGCACGGTTTCCATACGTCCGTCAAGATCGAGGTCTATACGCTGAAAAACAGGCAAACCCCTTTCAAAACCGGTTTCCGCAACCAGGCGTCCGTCAAGGTACTCCTTCGCGGAGGAAATGACGCCGCCCTCACACTCAACGCGCTCAACGCTGCCCGGGAAATTAGCGCCCGGGTGTTCGATGCGGTAGGCGTGGGCAAGCATCAGGTAACCCGTAAACATCGCGCCTTCGGCATCGGGTTCAGGAAAGAGTATCCCGTCCGGTCCGCCCAGCGTTTCAAAGCGCACAGCAGGATAGTTCAGCTCCATCGGGCGGAAAAAGTAGCGCGTTTTACCCCGTGCCGCCTCGCGCAACGCGGGGTACTTTTCCCAAACGATAAGAACCTTGTTGATTCTGCCCGTCTCCATGTCATCCACATAGCTTAATTCACCACTCACAGGCCAACCATCCTGGAACACTACAAGAATTTCATCAAGGCCGTCCTGATCCTCGTCCAGCGTGTACGACACAACGCTTCCGTTACGGTAACCGGCGCGGGAATTTGGCACCCCGTCCCTGTTGTCATCGGCTGTGATGTCGCCGGAAAAAGACAGCAGCCGCCCGCGAAACGCCCCCCGCGCCTCGTCCGTGCGGAGCAAGCCCCACACAGCAAGCAACATACCGCGGTCAAGCGCCGGCAAAGCCCCGTCCGAAACAGCTTCGGGGTCGGGGTCGGGAAAAAGTTCGGCAATCGCCTCCTCCTCACCGATAAGGCCGGTTTCAAGGCAGACGGGAAGCGCCGCTACCCGCGCCGTGCGCCCTGCCCCACCCGTCTCCCGCCAGGTGGCAAGCAGGCGGCGCGCCTCGTCCCTGTCGGCCATGAACGGCGCGGCATAAGGGACAAGATCGCCGTCTATATTGAGCAACACGGGAAGCCGTTTAAGCGCGGTATCGACAAGGGCGCGTTCGCCGCCGTCAGGGACCGTTTTTACGGCGGCGCGCTGGAACAGGAGGCGGGGAAAAACCGGGTTGTAAGGGTAGCGTTCGAGCGCCGCCGCAAGCGCGGCGGCGAAATTTGCCGCGCCGGGTAGGTGTTGCATTGCCAAAATCCGCAGTTCCGCCGCACGTTCATCCCCGTCCAGCCCGGAAAGCGCGTTCAGGGCCTCGTTGTACCGGCGCATGTGTATCAGCGCCTCCGCCTCGACGTAGAGCCCGTCCCGCCTTGAGTACAGAGTCCAGCGGTCAGTAGCGAGCGCAAGACGCGCCGCCGTCAACACCTCGTGAACGGGGGCGAAAAGTTCTTTTTTTACGAGCGCCAGCAGGTAGGACAGGTCTGAAGAAACGGAGGCGTAATCGGCGGCGCGCAGCAAAAAAGCCTCAGCCTGCGGAAAGCGCTTTTCATGAAAAGCGCTTTCCGCCCATTCCGCGTACCGCGCCGCGATAGCCCCCTCACCGGAGGGAAGTCGCGTCTCATTTTCCTTTTCCTGTGCGGACAGATTCGCCGGGAAGACAGCGCAAAAACAGGTAAACGCCAGGCAGAAAAATAATTTCATGGCGCTTAAGCCTTGCAAACCTCGATGCCGGGTAGTTTTTTGCCTTCCAAAAGCTCCAAAGAAGCGCCGCCGCCTGTGGAAACATGACTCATACTGCCGGCAAGTCCGAATTTATTCACGGCGGCGACCGAATCCCCGCCCCCGACAACCGTAACACAGCCTTTTTGCGTCGTAGCGGCCACGATTTTGGCAAGCTCCTCCGTCCCCTTAGCGAAGGCGTCGAACTCAAACACGCCTACAGGCCCGTTCCAGACGATGGTCTTTGCCCCGTCAAGTGTTTTTTTGTAAAGCTCTATCGTTTTGGGGCCCACATCCAGACCCATCAGCTCGTCCGGCAGGTCGATTCCGTCTACGGCAAGGGGTTTGGAAGCCGCGTCAAAGGCTTCCGCAGCCAGATGATCCACCGGCAGCACTATCTTCGCGCCGGCCGCTTCCGCCGCGGCAAGGATTTCTCTGGCCGTGCCAAGCTGCTCATCCTCAACAAGGGATTTACCGGTCTTGTGACCTTGGGCCTTGAGGAACGTGAAGGCCATGCCACCCCCTATCACCAGCGCGGAGGCGTTTTTCAGCAGGCTTTCCAGCACGGCAATCTTGGACGATACCTTGGCCCCTCCGATTATCGCGATAAGCGGTTTTTGGGGGCCGGTGACGATCGGCTCCAGGTAGTTTACCTCCTTTTCCATCAGGAAACCGGCCACGGCCGGGACAAACCTGGCAATACTGGCGGTAGAGGCGTGATCGCGGTGCGCCGTCCCGAAAGCGTCATTCACAAACACATCGCCGTAGGAGGCAAGCTCCCTGGCGAGACTGTCCCGTTCCGCCCCGTCTTTCGAGGTTTCCTCTTTATGAAAACGGGTATTTTCCAGCATCACAAGCGCGCCTTCCGGCTGTGACTCGATGAACGCCTTCTTGCCGAAACAACCGTCCTCGCCGGCAAAAATCACCGGTTTACCCAGCTTGCCGGCAAGGTAATCCGCCACCGGCTTCATGCGGCATTTGCCTTTGATGAAGGCGGCCTCGTCAAAGCCCTTGCCCGACTTCTCAGCCTTCTCACGGGCCGCCTTTGCATCCTTGGCCGGGTCACCCAGGTGACTCATCAGCGTAAGGCTTTTTGCGCCCTGCTCCAAAATGTAGTTGATGGTCGGCAGCGCCGCGACAATGCGCGTATCGTCCCGCACGACTCCGTCCTTCATCGGCACGTTAAAATCAACGCGCATGATCACGCGCTTGCCTTTCAGGTCAAGCGATTTTACCGTCTTTAGCATAGTTTTCTCCTCTATACGATCGAATCATAACGTATTTTCAGGTTTCCATAAAGACCCCGACATGGCTGATTGCATACCATTTTACCGCGTGCGGGACGCGCCACCGGCTTGCCGCTCATCCGCACGGCTCACCCTGTCACATTTGGCGGCACGAAACCGCCGCTTACGCTTAGGGGTTTCTTTATGGCGCCGCCCAAACGTCGTCGAACCGAAGGTTCGCAAACAGCCGGAACGTCAGGCGAAATTACGCTAAATTGGTAAAAAGTATAAAAATTCATACGCAAAATAAACAAATAAGGCATTGAAATATAAAAAATAGTATGATAGACTGTAAATATGGACAATAGAATTTATTTAGATAATTGTAGTTTTAACCGGCCCTATGATGATCAAACCATATTAAGAAACTATCTTGAGGCAGAAGCTAAAACATATATACAACTACAAATTATCAATAAAAATATTGAACCTGCATGGTCATATATGATGGATTATGAGATTTTTTTTAATCCGTTTGTAAATAGAAAAATTCAAATACAAAAATGGAAAAGCGTTGCAAGAATTAATATACAATATTCTAAAAAAAATGTAATATTGTCAAAGCAAATACGAAGTCAAAAAGTCAGAATAAAAGTTTCAATCCATATAGCATGTGCCATTGAGGCAGAATGTAAATATTATGTAACAACCGATGATAAATTGTTAAATAAAATCATTGATAATATTATTATAGTGGATCCAATAACATTTATTAAACAACTGGAGGAATAAAAATGAAAACAGATACGTTAATAAAGAATGAAGGCATGGAAATATTGTCAAAACATTTAGGCATGGTAGAGGCTGAACGTTTTATAATGTTAATTCAAAGGGAACCATTTGATTATACCAAATGGCAAGAAAATTTGTTTGAAGATATGACTATTGAAGAATTAGCCAAAAAAGCTGATGAATATGTAAAAAATAATAATATTTAAAAAGTACGCGCAACTTCGCGTAACGGGTCTGTATATGCTTCGCCGCCGGGCGGCTCGGCCTCCGCAACGGCTAGGTCATTCCGCTTCGCTTCATTCCCACGCCACACTCCACCCACATTTTTGCAGACATGGTCTTTGCTGCGCATTTCCTTATCCGGGCCGCCAAAACGCCGCATACAGCCGAAACGTTATGTGCAATACAGCCCTAAAAATTTGTTAAAAATATAAATGTATACTATTTTATTGAAAATGTTCGAAAAATGATTGACAAATACGCATATAGTTAGTATATTATACGTATAGAGGTATTTATGAACCGAAAATTGACTTTAAGCTTAGATTCTAATGTGGTAGATTTTGCTCACGCATTTTCAAAAAAATACAATAAACCAATTTCGAAAATAATAGAAAATTATTTCATTGAACTAAAAGAAAAAAATACTATAGAATTACCGCAAGACCTTGAGGAATTATATGGTATATTTGAAGGTATGGATACACCGGACAAAAAGGATATGAGGAAGATGTTTCATGAAAAAAGTAGTAATTGATATCAATATTTTCATGGATTTTCTTTTCAAAAGGGAAGGTCATGAAAAAGTCGCGGAAATATTCAAGCATTGTATAAAGGGAAATGTAATAGGTTTTTCATGTGCGCATGAAATAACGACATTGAATTATTTTCTAAGCAAATCGAATAAAAATAAAGTCAAGATCAAAAAGACAATTTCTGGAATAATGAAACGTTTCAAAGTGATTGCAATTAATGAGGATATATTAAACAAAGCATTGTTCTCAGAAATAGATGATTTTGAAGATGCGGTAATTGAAATTTCATCCAAAGAAAATAACGCTGAATATATTCTAACAAGGAACACAAAAGATTTCAAGAAAAGCATTATTAAACCTATTACACCGGAAGAATTATTGGCAATTCTGAAAAATAATACTTCAAAAGAAAATAAGTCCATATAAAAATAGAGTACGGGCTGTACTGCACATAACAGGACTGTATGCGCTTCGGGGCCTTGCGGCCCCTCGGCCTCCGCAATGGCTAGGTCATTCCGCTGCGCGGGGGCTGTAAACGAAGTGTAATAAGGGCTGTTTTTTGAGGGTTCCGGCGGACAGCTTTCCCCTTTTTACGGTTCAT
Organism: Spirochaetaceae bacterium; assembly: GCA_031278295.1. Taxonomy (GTDB): domain Bacteria; phylum Spirochaetota; class Spirochaetia; order Treponematales; family Breznakiellaceae; genus JAIRMY01. The sequence goes on from JAITKQ010000050.1 coordinate 7,064, forward strand.
TTCCGCAGCTGTCCCTCCGCCCCCCCTCCCTATCCCCTGTTTTACCCTGCCTGTCCCCGCCACGGACAGAGCTATCCCCCAAACCAGAACGGAGCGTCTCGTTGGCTTTTCTCAGGATGCTTTTTCTTTTAATGGGTGCAGCGATTTACCGCACCGCCCCTGTTGTATCTTGTGGTGTAGTTTGTTCACGTTATAGCCAAAACAGAGCAGCAGCAGCAGCAGCTCGCACCTCACTCCGCCCTTCCCACGGGTCATAAACCGCCTGAAATGATAATCCTCCTTCTCCACCCCAAAGGCCCCCTCCATCCAGCATCGTCCCGTCTATAAACACCTGCTCAAACCGTACTTCCCCACAGTCCCCCAGAAGCCGCACCACATCATAAAACAGGGTTTCTATCACCTCCCGAAGCAGATGTTTCCTGAAGGCGTTTATCATCCCGTGGGACGGCGGACGGTTCCCTTTGCAACAGCCACATGAAATTGATGTTTTGTCTGCACGCTTTGGCCAGGGCGCGGCTGGAATAGATATG
>JAITKQ010000161.1 GCA_031278295.1 Spirochaetaceae bacterium
TGGCGGAGGATTATCCCGGAAGATCCCTGGATGAGGCTTTCCTCCGTGGCCTGGTAAAAAAGGAGATTGAAGAGGTTAACCGTACCCTGGTGGGATACAAGAAAATCTTCGACTTTGCCCTGCGTAAGGAAGAGTTTGAAAAGAACGCCCAGAAAAAGATCCGGCGTTTTAGGTATAAGAGCTATGAGAACGGCCCGGAGGGCGCCGAGGGATAAACCCCCTATGTTGTTTTGGCCGGATTAAGAAGCATCTCCTTAATTTCCTGGTTAAAGCGCCCTACCGCCAGGGGCGCCGCCATATTCCTGTACTTTGCCGGAGACAGTTCGTCCTGTATCCTGAACGGGAAATATAACGCCCGCCAGGAGGGCCGTCCCCGGGCCGAATGAACCTCCCAGCCCCAAGTCTCCCCCGCGCTTGGATTCTTGGGTATTAGACCCCACTGCGAATAAAAAGCAGGAAAAATGAGGCATATATGCAAAAGTTAAAGGATGACCCTCCCGTTCACGATAGTGAACGGGAGGAACTTGATTTTTTGGGCAGTATCTATTGTCCGTGCAGGGAACGTTTCGCGGACGCCTACCGCCGGTTTGAGAGGCGGTACAAGGCCGGCAGGAAGGAGGGCGGGAACTTACGGGGCGTAGTGCCCTCGGAACACCGGGCAGACGGAAAGTATTTTAACATCGTTAGTATCAAAGCGAGGGAAAAGTTTCCGGCCGTCGCTACGGCGAGCGGCTACCTCGATTTTTTTAGAACCGGGTTTATCGAAAACGCCGAAAGGGGCTATATGCGCGGCTGGTTTTCATCGTTGCCGCTACCTGAAAAGCCCCATCCGCTTTTTGACGGCCTTGAACTGCGCGATCCGAAAAATATATTTTCGATTTATGGCGCCATGCCGTACGTACTCGTCGTGAATCACCGGCGGCTGAATGGCCGTAAGGTTCCCCGGAGCGTCGCGGACCTAATCGCGCCCGAATTTTCAGCGAGTGTCGGCGTTCCCTACGGGGACGACGACATTTCCGAACACCTCCTGCTGCCGCTCTGGAAAACATTCGGGGCGGAAGGCATTGAGGCGCTGGCGCGAAACGTCGTCAAAACGGGGCACGCGCCGGAACTCATTGCCAGCCTGATAGCGGCCGAGGGGCGGGAGGCCGGCGGCGCTTGCGTCTGCCTTATGACATGGTTTTTCGCGAATACCGTCCCCAAGCACGGCTATATCGAGGTCGTCTGGCCTGAAGACGGCGCGTTGTTCTGCCCACTCTACGCGGTAGCCAAAGCGGACTTGACTGAAACCCAGAAGGCCGCCGCCGCCTTTCTTTTCAGCGCCGAACTGGGACAGAGCATGGCCGACGGCTACTTCGCCCACCTTAACCCCGCCGTCCGCTATAGCATGGAAGGAGAAAGGGGGCACGAAAGCCAAAACCTACAGGTCCGCGCCCTGCCCCGCCCGCACTTCCAGTGGGTAGGCTGGGACTACATCTACGAAAAGCCGCTGGAAGAGCGCGTCGCGGAAATCGAAGCGGTGTTTTACAGGGCGCGTTAACAATACCGTAAAAAACTTAAGGGAATGTATGAACGGTTATTTTGAAGCGGAATAGCTCGTAAAAGGGTACGGCGGCGTGATTTTTAGGCGTATTCTCGCGTATGCCAAGTCGACGCGGCCGTACCGCCCGCTGCCTTGCCGCGGTTAGCTTCCTAGCGCTCGCGGTCCCGGCAGAGCGCCGGCGCCGAAAAAAATCTTTTACCCGATGACGGCGATCTTCTTCCCGTCCGCCTCGGTAACAAGGGCTTTAATCCCATAGACATCAAAAATCGTTTCACCCGTTATGATCGACGCGCCGCCGTACCGGTAGACGACGCCTTCTTTGATAAACACAAACTTATCACAGTAGCGTAACGCAAGATTCAAATCGTGGATAACAATAAGGGTGCTGATATTTCTTTCCCGCGTCATTCGCCGCACCAGCGCAAGCATTTCATACTGGTTTTTTGGATCAAGGTTACTTGTCGGTTCGTCCAGCAGCAATAATTGGGGCTGTTGCACAAACGCCCTCGCCAGCATGACTTTTTGCGCTTCGCCTCCTGAAAGTTCATTTATATATCGTAGCTTAAACTTTGCCAGCCCTATTTGCTCTATCATCGAATCGCAAATATTGATGTCTTCCTGAGATAAGGACCACCTGATATACGGCTTCCTTCCCAGCAATACGCAGTCAAAAACTGTCATTTGGCTTAACTCGTTCTTTTGCGCCACATAGGATATGCGGCGCGCCGTTTCCAATCGTCCCATTTTCAACACGTCCCGGTCATCAATATAAATTTCACCTGTTTTGGGAGCGCGGATTTTATTCAGGCAGGTAATTAGCGTGCTCTTGCCCGCCCCGTTATTCCCCAGTATTCCAACGCACTCTCCAGGTTGAACATTGAAACTGATGTCTTTCAAAACCTCGTTCCCTGTATAGGAGAAAGAAATATTTTTGATTTGTATCATTTGATATTTCCTTTTTTTATGATCATATACAGAAACAGCGGAGCGCCTAGGAAGGAAGTCAAGGCCCCAATAGGTAAAATGGTGGGCGAAACTAACATCCGGGAAACTATATCGGCGGCAATCATAAGTACGGCGCCCGCTAGGGCGGAACAGGGGATCAGAAAACGATAGTCGTTTCCGACAAAGCGGCGTGTTATATGCGGCGCTATCAATCCGATAAAATTGATACAGCCTACAAACGCGACCGACACGGCGGATACCAGAGAACAAACAATCATACTGATTAGAATCAGGGAGTCGACTGGCACGCCCAAACTTTTTGCCGTGGGCGTACCGCTTTCCATAGCGTTATAATTCCAGCGGTTAAAAATAAAATACAAAAACGCAAGTCCGCTGAACAGGAAAATCAGCGCTATCTCCCGCCAGCCGGCGCGCCCCAGGCTGCCAAAAGTCCAGTACACGATGGTGGATATCAACACATCATCGGCAAAATACTGAATCAGCGTAGTAGCGCCTGTAAACAGCGAACTCAGGGCGACACCGGCCAGTATCATTGTAGAAGGCGTAACGTTGCCTATTCGCGACAGCCCCAAAATGACCGCCGTAGTCGCTATACCGCCCAAAAAAGCGCAGATGGTTACCATATACGGGTTAGTAACGGCAATCGCGGCGGCGGCGCCGGCATTGCCAATCTGCACCCCGGCGCCAAGCTGCACAATGGCAAAGGCTGCGCCAAAAGACGCTCCCTGCGTAACGCCCAGCGTAGAGGCGGAAGCCAGCGGGTTACGCAGGGTATTCTGCATAATGCAGCCCGTCATGGCAAGCGCAATGCCAACGCCTATGCCGGCGGCTACGCGGGGCATACGCAGATTCCAGATGATGGTCTTGCTCCGTACCGTTCCCTGCCCAAACAGGGCCTTCAATATTTCCGGTATTGAAAGCCCCGAAGAACCCACAGAAATAGACAGTACGCATATAGCCAGCAAAACAATAATCAATGTTACAAGGACAATCCATTTAGCCCTGATATATTGATTGTATTCGAGCGCCTTTTCTTTGGCTTGAAGAGAATGGAGCATGGCGGCTACTTCCCTACCGTTATATTTCCGTAATAAAGCCCCCCCTTAGCCATCGTGTCGTAGATATTCTCCCCCAGAAAAAATGTCAGTATCTCCCCTGATTTTTTGGCAATGTCCACGTCGGCAAACTGTTCAGGGAATAAAACTATACCGGCGTAGTAGGCGTCCATCAGCGCATAGGAAATATTCATGCTGCAATTATTAAAAGAAGGCATGGTATAGACCCGCCCCCCCTGCACGGCGCGTAAGGATTTGAAATAGTCGGGATTCGCCGCGTATTCCTCATTCACCAGATTCATGTTGCCCGGATCCAGGAAAATAACATCGGGGTCCCAGACGATAACTTTTTCCAGGTCGGCCTCGTAGTACCCTTCTTCCCCGGCCTTGTCCGCTACATTTATCGCGTTAATAACGGTAATTGGTCCGAAGTCCGAATATGTCCCGCCAAAGCCGTGCCTTCCGCTAAAGGTAACGGCACCGGTGTATGCCCTTAGTTTTTTACTGTCCGGAACGCCGGACGCGCGCCCGCCAAGATCTTTTTTGCATTCATCAATGAAAGACAAAAGCTGCTCGCACCGTTCCTGCGCCCCGACAACTTCGGCAAATACCCGCATCGAGGCATAGAAGGTCTCGTTGGCCAGGCCGTTGCTGCTATAGCCCACGGCGACAACGGGAATGCCCGTCTGAAACTGCAATTCATCGGCGGCTTCTTTGGCAAAACCGGCAAGAATAACATCGGGGGCCAAGGAAATAATCTCTTCGGGGTAGCCGTTATTCTGACCGCTGCCGCCGCCCGTCCCAACAAGAGGCAGTTTTTTTAGCGCTTCATAATAGACCGGGTTGTAGTCCCGTAAAACGTTCAGGTTTTCAGCGTCATGCTCCTCGGTGCCAACCAGCATATCCATGACCCCCAGATAGGCGGCCATACGCGGCGGACCGGAACCCAAACATACTATCGTTTTTACGTTTTGGGGGATTTCCATTTCCCGTCCAAACTTATCCGTAACTATTCTTGTCCCGCCGTCGTTCTCCACGGCTGACTCGGCGTTTTTCTTGCTGCAAACGGCAAGACACAACGGAAAAACCAAAATAACAAGCAACATACAATTTTTTTTGAATAACTTTTTCATGCTATTCCTCCTTGGATAATGATACGGCTGTACTCGGTGAAACAGCCGAGGCAGACTTTTCTGCCGTTTTGGATGCGGACCTTATTTTCCGATGCGGACTCGCCGCAAATTTCGCACGTCAAAGATGAGAATATCCTGGCATAAGACGGCGCTTCCCAATTAACCTCTTTGCAGTCAAACAATTCGTCAACAGGCGCGTTGAGAACATACTGCTGAAACGCCTCCCTTTCCATGTCCTGCATCCTTTTTTTGAAGTAAAAGCGCATGGCTTTCCCCTTCTGCCGGTCAAAAAACGTGTAGGCGTTCTTTCCGGTATTCTTGTAAATCAGGTTTCCTTTTCCAAAGGTACAACTGACCAGCGCCTGTATCGCGTCAACGCCACAGGCGTCGTTTTCAACGATACAGACCAGCTCTTCATCAAAAGACGGGCTGACCCCCATCTTTTCCACAAGGGCCTCGCAAGCCTTTACGCCTATGGCAAGACCGGGACAGGCATGTCCGTGAAAAGCACAGGCCCTGCCCCAAAAATCGAGATTCATATTGTCTCCTAAAAGTTAGAAGTTCATCTTCGGAATATTCCCTTCGTGGGAGCTGTTCAGGAAAATTTATGATTTCAAGAAAGACCCGCCTTCATGACGAGTCTTTTTAATTTTGCACAAAAAATTATTTTTGTCTAGTCCCCGCTACTGTCTGAGTCCCACGGCAAATTTCATGCCTGCAAACGCTAATACTATGCATCAACATTCCTAAGTCATGCAAGAAAATAACCGTGACATATATAATCATTTGCATTATGCTATAAACATGAGTGTAAGGGATAATAGACTTGTTCAACAACGCGGTTACTCATCTGCTAACCTGCGGTTAGCAGATGAGTCTTGCAGTTTTTGTGGCTTAAAAGCCATAAGCTAAAGCCTTGCAAAACTGCGATTTTTAGCGGAAGTTGTTCGGAAACTGAAGTTTCCAAACAACTCTAATAAATCAGATACGCAA
>JAITKQ010000172.1 GCA_031278295.1 Spirochaetaceae bacterium
AAAAACCGGTTTTCGGCTGATGCACCGTGATTCCTTCCATGCTTATCGCTTCGGGCGCGTCCACCGGCACGATTCTGCCAAGCACCTCAAGCGGCCGTTCAGGATCGATGTTGGCGGCAAAAGGAAGCCTTATCCTAACCTTGCCTTCTATCGTGCGGCGTTTGTCGTAACCTATCAAAAAATCAAACGCGGTTTCGGCCTGACCAGTAACGATATTTGCCGCCCCGCCGCGCCACAACGCATAGCAGTTACGGTACAGTATCGGGTTTTTTACCGCGTCCCCGTATTTAACGTTGTCGCCCGGATTTAGCCTCAGCGTTTCAAAATCCGGCGCTTCGATATAATTTTCCATTAAGCGGGCCTTGTTTTTTATGCCTTCGTTAGCGTTGGATTCTATGATTCTGTTGATTTCTACCATCGCCGCGTTGTCACGGTGTCTGTTAAAATACTTCCGGGCATTATCATAGGCCGACAGAATCTGTTTTTCTGTAAGGATAAAACTGTAGACGCCGCCAAGCACGGCGGGATCCTGCCTGTCGGCCCACGTCAGGCTAGTTTCCGTAAAACCTCCGCGCTCAGGTCTTACGAGCAGCGCCTCGAACCGATCCTTCTTGATAAATACAAAAACCGCAAGCGCGATTACAGCCGCGCCAAAAACCATATTCCGTACCAGTTTTGCCGGTTTTTGCTTTTCGTGGGGAAATCGCGGATAGAGGCCGCGCAGTTTTCCTTTTTCTATCCATGCCTGCAAATCGTCGGACCCCGCGTACTTTCTTAAAATATTTAACGCGCGTTTTGCGGTACGGTTGTTTCTGTCAATATCCTGAACTTCCAGATAGATGCTTATGGCACGCCGTGAATCGGCGCGTTTAACATACAGCGCCGCCAGCGCCAGGAGCGCGGCGGGCTCCTTCGCTTTCAGTTCGTGCGCGCGCGTCAGATAGTCGTGAGCGCCTCCGTAATTGCCGGAATACAGGCAGCATAGACCCAGCAGGTAAAAAAACATGAACGAGTCGCGGTAGTTGTAAATTTCACTCTCCAGCAGCTGTGCGGCGACCTCGTACTTTCCGCGCCGCGCAAGCCGCGCCGCTTTCGTTAATGTGGATTGAAAGGCGGGCATCCACAGAGCGCCGCCCGTTGAAGCCGAAACGATCTGTTTACGCATCGCTAAAACGTGCTGAATACGGAGCCGTAACGAGCTTTCAGTTTGGCGGCTGTCGCTTCCATTCCTTTTAATTCCTCCTCGGACGGCATAATGCCTGAATAGATGTATTCATCGACCTTGTATATCAGTTCACGCAAGGTCATAACGTCAACCCGCATCGCCCCTAGGGGTACGAGCCCACGGTCTTTTTTTGCCGTTTCCGCCGGCTGAACAGGCTGGGCAGCCTGGCTTGTCTGAGCCGTCTGAATGGGGCGCACGGGCATTCCGCCAGGAGAAGCGGTATTAAGGCCCGATGCGTTTCCGTACTGCATCCGGCCCGTTGCAGTGTCGTACGGGGCATCGTACGCGCCATACGATTCCGTTGCAATGACGGACTGCTGGTACTCCCTTTGGTATGAACGCTCCGGCATTTTATCGCCGTCAAATCCATAATTGTCTTCAGCGGCAAGCAGAACGGTCATCATGCGCTGGCCCCACCGCTGCATGGGCTTTGTGTCAAGAAAATAGCAGGCGGCGGAATCTTTTACGGAAAACGGCGTTGAGTTAAAACTTCTTCCCTGAACATACTCCATCTTGAATTTCGAGGCGTTCATGCGTTTCCAGCTTGCAAATTGTATAAAGTCCTGCGATTCAGTTCCCTCGACAAAGATGCTCCCCATCAGCCCGTAAGCGTCGTTTCGTGAAATCCAGTATTGGTCGGGCGATGTTTTATCTATGATCGTCTCGGAGCCTATCGTACGCAGATCCGTTCTGAACGGGGGTATGTATTTTTCACCCAGGAATGTATCTATCAAGAGGCGCACCCCTACATTTATCGTCTGCGGACTCCAGCTTTCAACACGTATGTCTATCCTTACGCCGTTACTTACGCCGGAACTGGCCGTCCTTATAAAGGAAAATTCTTCCGTAATCGACAAAAACCGGGATTCAAACACAAGCGAAGGCTTGTTTTTTTCACCGCGGACAACCATTTTAAATTCGGAATTGTTGCCCATCTTGTATTCCTTGTTGTCGATGTACGCGGAAAGAAAACTTGTCCTTTTGTCTTTTTCCCAAAACAGGGGTTCGTATAGTCTGCGTTCAACATCCGTCATATAGTACAGCGAAAAACGGCCCAGCTTTTCATCAATCACAAGTTTTATCCTTCCATCCGTATATTCCGCCGCGCATAAATTTGAAAATATATTAACAAACAATACCGGTATTAAAACAGAAACGGCGTATATTTTTCGCATGAGCTACCACCTCTCGTCTTCTATTGTTTCATAAGTGTTTAACGCGGATACAAGCCTGTCCATCATTTCCAGCGCCGTAGTTTTGACTGTCAAAAGGCGCATGATGGCGCCGGTATCTTTACCGCCCTCCAAAGCATTTCCGGCGAGCTGCGTTCCGGACGGCGTGGCCGGGGAAAAGCCCGGACGGGCAGCCGAGGTGCCGGCAGCGGACCCGGTAACCGGCGTGGTGCCCGGAGAAGCCGCGCCGCCGCTCATCTGCTCATTGTAGGCCTCGCTTATCAGGTACGGTGCGATTCTTTTTTTATACTCAAGGATTGCTTCTTCCGTAGACTGCCGCTGCTCCGCGCCACCGGAGGGTAAGCCCGATTCAGACGGAACGGACTTCAGTATGTTCAGCAATTCACTTTCTATCTTTTTCTGTTTGATCAGCGCCAAACGGTTCGTTGCCGGCTCAAATTTATGACTCGTGGGGTATTCTTTGACAACAATATTGAGCAGTTCCTCCGCCCTTGCCAGATCGCCCAGCGCGTAAAAGCATTCGCCCATCCAGTAGATCGCCGCGGATTTCCTGTTGTAATTACCCTCCGGGTTGCTGTAAAGGTCATTGTCACTCCAGTCGCTCATTCTTACGCCGTTTGAGTACCTGCCGTCAATGCGCAGGCTGTCCGTGTACGCGCTGAGCAGGTTTATCGCTTCATTGTACTGCTTCAAATAGTAGTTGGCGCGTCCCTTATGGTAGGGTACTTCCGCGCAACGGATATTGCCGGGATCGATGCGCGGTATTTCGTCAAAGTTTTGAATCGCCTCTTTATAGTCGCCCGCCGCAAACGCGGACATAGCAATCCAAAACTGGGCTTCCGCCCTAAGTTGCGGCGTCATATTCCCCTGCTGTACCCTGCGAAGCTGGATGATCGCCTCCCCCCAGCGCCCGTCCCCGTAAAGCTCAATTCCGGCGCTGATTTGCGCGTAGGCGTCGGCGCCGCTTTCGTTCAAAGACGGCTGCCAAACCTGGGCGTACAGAAACGTCCGGAAGGGGTACGGAAAAAATCCAAACAGCATGAGAAAAAAGATAGCGTAGCGGCAGGTTCTGAATTTCATGTACGGTTCTCCGGTTTCACTATCGGCATAATAAAGCCATTACTTTAACATGCGCCGGTCGGTCAATAGATCGCGGCGCTGGCGGGCGGCTACCGGGGCACAGCGGATTTTAACAAATATTTTTTAAATGGAGCTTTCACCAAACTAAAGTTTTGGGAAAGCCGGGATTCGCCGTTTCTACGCAAAATCAGAGTTCGGCCAGCATTTCGTTGTAGTAACGGGTTTCTATCCTGTCTTCGCTTACGCCGGTAAGTCCCAGCAAACCAAGCAGACTCCTCCGCGCCAGTTCCACCGTTTCAGGTTCATCGTCGTCGGCCAGGATTTCAAGTTCCAGAAAACAACCCAGACCTTCGACATCGGAAAGTTCTACCGTGATGTTGCCGTACTTCCAGGAACGCCCGCGTTTTTTCTTGGACATTCCCGGCTTCAGCCCCAGCATTTCCAGCAAGCCTTCAAAAGCGCCCAGTGCCGCTTCAGCACCGCCGGCCCCGCCTCCGGGCGGGGCCTTTACAGAGAATTCCTTCTCGTCGTTGATCTCCATGCTTCCGCGGACTTCCTTTGCCTTGTACGTTACCAGCGTAACGCTTTCCACCGCGCCGTCACGGGCCGTGGCGGTCTCCCTCCGTATCCGCACGCCGGATACGGAGGCGGCGCTCCGTTCACCTTGCGGCAAAACCGGAATCCAGTACCTGTCCTCTTTCTCATAGTCAGCCGTCAGATCGGCAAGCGCGTGCATCCTTTGTTCCACAGCCCCGCGATCGTCAACCCAGGCCTTTAACTCGATCTCAAACGCCACTCATCCACCCCCTCAGCGTGCCCACGCCGACTCGATTCCCCAATGAAACGCGCATACCCCGAACACGGCTAAACCAGTTTTTTTAGCTCCTCGGCCTTGTCCGTCTTTTCCCACGGAAAATCTTTCCTGCCAAAGTGTCCGTAAGACGCGGTCTTCCGGTATATCGGCCTGAGCAGATCCAGCATACTGATGATGCCTGATGGCGACAGATCGAAAACCTTGCCAACCGCTTCCACGATTTTGCTTTCCGGGACATTTGAGGTGCCGAATGTGTCCACCATCACGGAAATTGGGAAGGGAACGCCTATGGCGTAGGCCAATTCAATCTCGCAGTAAGTGGCAAGCCCGGCCGCGACAATGTTTTTGGCAACATAACGCGCCGCATAGGCCGCGCTACGGTCCACCTTTGTCGGGTCCTTGCCTGAAAACGCGCCGCCGCCGTGCCTGCCCATGCCGCCGTAAGTGTCAACGATGATCTTGCGCCCTGTCAGACCAGTATCACCGAAAGGGCCGCCCACGACAAAACGTCCGGTCGGGTTTATATAGAATTTTGTAGCTGAGTCTATCATGCCGGTAGGCTCCAAAACCGGCCTGATTATCCTGTTGACGACCGTTTCCTTTATCTCATCGTAAGAAACATCCGGATCATGCTGATGGGAAACGACAACCGCGTCTACACGGATCGGCTTACGCCCTTCGTACTCCACCGTAACCTGGGCCTTCGCGTCGGGGCGCAGCCACCTTACCGCTTTGCCCTTGCGTAGTTCTGTAGCGTTAAGCAGAATCTTATGCGCCAGCGTGATCGGCAGCGGCATCAGTTCCTCCGTTTCGATACAGGCGAAACCGAACATCATCCCCTGGTCGCCCGCGCCCTGTTGACCCCTGTACTCGTCCAGGCCTGTGCCGGAAACGCCCTGACTTATGTCCGGCGACTGGCTGTGTATCATGTCCAGAACCGCCATAGACTGAAAATCAAGGCCGTAATCGGGATTCGTATAGCCTATCATCCTCGCCACATCCCGCACGATGCTTTGAAAATCGACAAAGGTCTTTGTGGTAATCTCGCCGCCAACCAGCACAAGCGACGTAGACGCGAATGTTTCGCAGGCAACACGACTCTGCGGATCGTCCCGCAGGCAGGCGTCCAGAATCGCGTCGGAAACTTGATCGCATAGTTTGTCAGGATGCCCCTCGCCAACCGATTCGGATGTAAAAAAATACCGTCTTTTCTCCATAAACAAAACAACTCCTAAAATATCTTTCTAAGAGGCGGCCTTCCTGCCGCCCATATACAAAATATTAACTCTTTGTGCCAATGACAAATAATTCAACCGGAAAACGTTAAATACTACTTGAATTGTAGGAAATATCGCGCCCGCTGTCAATGCGGCGGGCGGTCCTGGCTAACGCCAGGGAGTCCAGCGGACTTCGTAGTAGAGAGGCTGATCCAGTACCAGTAAATCCGTCAGCGGTATCGTAAACTCGGCATGGCTGCCCTTGCCGGTTCCGCCGCGCACATTTTCGACAGGGCCTGGAAGTTCAAACTTTAAGAAAAACTGTGTACGCCGTATCTCGTCCGCAACGGCCTTGCCGTAGACGGAGGCCACAAGCTCAAGGTAAGCGTCCCTGCTTATAAGCTCCCCTGTCGCGACCGGCGCCATCAGCGCGGAAAGGTAGTCCACCATATCCGGTGAAATGAGCAGCAGGAATTCCTGCCCGGTATCCATGTTAAGGTTGATCGTCAAGGTTCCGCCGGACGCGGACTGTTCCAGCACGATGGCGGAAAATTTTCCCGCACCGTTTTTTTGGGCAAGGTTACCCCGCGCGCCGTTCAGGAACAGGGTAAGGCTTGTCAGGAATATGCCGCCTTCCAGCCCGTCCAGTCCTGTATTGCGTAAGGCCGAGCTTTCAACGCCGGGTATGGCCGCGAAATTACGGTTCAGCACGGCCGCGTCAAATACCGGGCCGCCTCCGGCAGCGGAAAGGCTTTTTAAAAGGTGGCCCGCGCCGGGAAGCAGGGCGCTTTTCAGCATGATTTCAGCACGGCCGTTGCTGTAAATCCTGGTGTCCAGACGGGCGTCGCACGACGGGCAGCACAGCAGGACGATCAGCGCGAACAGGCCCGTCCGGACAGGAGTGGGGGTAGCGTAATAAAAACGTTTGAACATTTTGCTTAAATACCGGGAAAAGGCGTTTTTATGGAGCGAGGGGGAGCAGTGCGCCATCGGGCGGCGGATAGCCGAAAATGCACCGGACACGCGACGAGGGCGCTCCCCCTTTTGCCCCGGTATCCTATTTCCTGAGCGGAGAGTAGGCCGCATCGGGAGACCAGAGGCCGCTTCTTTCTTCACCGTTCATGCTCGGTATATCCATGATCATACCTTCCTCAATCAGATCGGGGTTTTTGGGATTGGGGATTTTGTCCCTATTCGCCTGGTAGAGGAGGGGCCACCGGCGCGGATCGCCATAGGCCCACGGCCTCCCCGCTATATTCCAAAAACAGTCGCCATTCTTGTCCCAGGACCTGACCGTATACCGCGCCGGCAGCGGCGCGGTCCTGTCCGGTTCTTTACCGTCTTCCACCGGCAGAGCCTGGAGTTTTTCCGGCGGGGCCGGTTCTCCGTCCGTTATGACGGCACCCGCGGTCTCGACGGTAAGACCCGCATCTTCGGGCGGTGACGTAAAGGCGGCCAGCGTCTTTATAACCTTGTTGGCGTTATCGATCGTATCGTCCCATTTGCGGGCGCTCTTCGCGATAAGTCCAAGGTTGTAGTACGTTTTTGCGTCATAAAATTCGGACGGAAAGTGACGCCTCGCCTCGGCTGAATCAGCCCAGACCAGCCGCAAAAACGCGGTGTTCATCCTGCTGTCGGCGATATATATTTTTACCTGCTGCCCGACGTACAAATCCGACATTGACGCGGCCTGTACCGCGCTTTCCGCGTTTGCCAGCGCCGCGTCGTAATCACCGGCGGCAAACGCCTGTTTCGCTATCGCCTGTAAACGCAAACTTTCCGTTAAATACCTGTTGCCCCTTATGTTTCCGGGCGTCCCGTCCGGATTCTCCGTTACCGCGCCAAAGGCCAAAAAGCAGATTTGCATCAAAGCACACGTTATCAGCAGGTGTTTGGGGCCCGCTTGACCGGGAATATTCATAGCATCTCTCCGTTTTCACCGGTTTCAAGCTGTTTTTCGGCTTCTTCCACGATTTTTTCACTTTGAACGATCTTTTCTTCCGCGTCTTTCAGCGCGCGCTCGGCCTTTACTTTTTTTTCGGTGGCAATATTTATCGCTTCAATGAAAGCCGGTATGGATTCTTGATAAAAATCTGCCGCCGCCGCATAGTCTTTGCCGCTCATCGCCGCGTTACCCTTGTTGTACAATCCCGCCGCGAAATCATAACCCTGTTTTACCGCGACATCGGCCTTTAATTTAAGCGCCTGCTGCCGCATACCGTCGGATGTGTCATGTAAAGATTCGGCTTTCGTGAGCAACACGTCTTCAATGATGGATGTGAAGCCGTCCAGCGCGTAATGCGCCGCGGACAAAGAGTCCTCGTCAACGGCATCAAGACCTGCTTCATAACTATTTGAGGCCCTCACCAACGCGGCGTCGGACGGATCGAAACGATCCTTGTATTGATTGTTGAGTTCGGCCTTCATTATTTCCTGACGCTTTGCCCGCGCCTCGGTCAAGGTCTCGCCAAGTTCCCTGTACATTGCCTGTTTCCGGGCTAAAAGTTCGCCGTCTTCGTTTTCAACGACCTCCGGCACTTCTTCGGCTTCTTCGACGGCAAGGGCCGCCTCTTCCTTATGCTCAGGTTCAGGTTCAGCGTCGGTTTTTTCCGCCTGCACGGGTTCGGGCTCTATCTGCTCTACATTTTTGGGGGCGCTTTTGCATGAAACCCCCAATACGATCAAGAATGTCAAACAAATTCGGCTAAAATTTACCCTACTCAAAATAAACTCCTGTTACATCCTTTTATCGGACAGTTCAGCATCATACTTGACGATATTTGCCGCTTCGCTTTGGCCGCTCAAGGTAACTCGCTTGCCGGACTAGGCCGCCTTCCCGCCGGAGCAGGGCGGATCCCCCCCCCCCCCCCCTGCTTTTAGCCCCGCTCCCGCTTTGGCCGTTGTCCGGTTTACGCCGAGGCTTCTGCCGGGCCTTTGGGCGGCCCTATTCGGAAAGGATACGGAGAATTTCTTCGGGGCTTACGGCGTTCAGCATTTCGGAACGTTTTTCGCGGCTTTTAAATAGCAGGCTAATTTCGGCAAGGAATTGCAGGTGAGGCCCCGTTTTTTCCAGCGGCGAAATTGTCATTATGAATATACGGCAAGGCTCGCCGTCGAGCGCCTCAAAGTTGACAGGCTTATCTGAAATACCGATGCAGGCCACGAGATCGGCGACAGCGTTCGTTTTGCCGTGGGGAATGGCGATCCCGTGCTTCATCCCGGTAGACATCTTTCCCTCACGTTCCATGATCGCCGCAAGAGACGCTTCCCTGTCGTTCACCTTGCCAGCCGCCACCAGCAAATCAAGCATCTCGTTGATAATCTCCTGCTTGCTACCACCCTTCAGGTGGAGGCAGATTGTATCCTTTGTTAAAATAGTGTTTAGACCCATGAATTTACTGTAAAAGGATTCTGTGCGGGAGTCAAGAGAAAAGCGCGGGGCGACAGGGCGGTAGCTTGGGGCGGGCGCTTGACCCAAGCCGGAGTACCGGGTTCCGGAATTTTGCGGCGGTTCCGCGCCGTTTGAAAAGACGCCGGACGGGATGTCAATATGGCACAAAAGGTAAAGATTTTTCAGGTAATATGGGCGCATTTCCGGCACTTCGTGCCGGAAACCGGGCTTTGCGGGGTTCCGCGGGGCAACCCCCTTGGGTTGCCCCTCCATTCCCTGCGCGAACGCTTCGCGCAAACGCTTCGCGCGAACGCTTCGCGCCCCTCCAATCCCTTGCGCGTTTCGTACTCGGCTTTTTCGGCAATGATAGACTGGTAAATGTAATTACTGTTGTGCATAAGGTCCCGGGTGTATGCAACGGTTTGGCGGCCCAGTCTGCGAAAATACGGGTGGGGGAAGCGTGGGAATGTGCGCCAACAAAGTTGGCGCACACAAACCGCGTAGCGGCTTGCCGCTAGGGAAGCACTGATTTATGCGAATGCGCATAAATCGGTGCTACTTTAATGCGAATGTCAACTTTGGTGACACATTTGCGTAATGAAATGAGCTCTCTCCTTGGGGCAACGATGATTGGCCTCAAGTTAATCAGCGTTGCCCTAGGGAACTATGTACCCGCGTAAACAGCCTGTTATGCGAAGTGATTTTTGCTTTATACTATTTTTTTAACTATATCTTTTTTATTCAATTTGTTTTTATATGCAAGTGGATGCCAAAAAGTATATTTTGACATTAATTCCCACAAAAACCTTGGAAAATACGGGCTTAAGTATTTTATTTCAAATGTTTCTTTTAATTCAACTTTATTTGCAAGCAATTCCAATGAACGGCCCAGATTCCTAAACGGCCCGGAATCTATTGGAATACTTTTAGTAGCGCCTATCATTTCACCGGCCCCCTGACCAATTCCACCTCCAAATTTTACGCCGCAATGTTCACACCAATTTTGTATTACTTCAAATGCTATATGCGTCTGTTTCCCTTCATAAAAACCGTTGTTTATTATCGCATATACAGTGATGTTTTTCGGTTTTCCATTTGCAAAATAACTTTCAAGTTCTATAATCATCTTTAGCATATTTGACGGAATAGAATCGTTAAAAAGTGGAAAGCCAAAAATAATAACGTCAAAGGATACAATGTTTTTTAATTCTTCGGATGACAACTGTTTTGTTCCTAATTTATAATTAACAATCTCATGTCCGGATTTAAATAATATATTCAATTCATCCAATATTATTCCGGTATTTGATTCTCCGGTTTTTTGACTGCCGTTTATAATAATAATTTTCATTATATAATTTCCTTTAAATCTTCCGGTTTATCTAAGAAGTGAATTTCAACTTTCCGTGCCGATAAATTAATTCCGTTTGCCGCAACCAATTTCCCCGCGGTTTCTTTTTCCTTTGCGGATATTTTCCCGTAAAAATATGCTGTTAAAATAATATTATTGCCATACCTCTTTTTGTGATGGGTTTCGCCGTTTCTTTTTTCAAAATACGGCAGTAAATAGGGGATGCTCCTGTTAAAAACATTTTGTATAAACGGGCTATAACCCCCATAAAAGCATTGACTTGCGATAATCAAATGCTCGCATTTTGAAAATAACAGCCCAATATTATCATAACCGTCGTGAATCACACATTGTCCGGGCGTTCTAATCCAACAGCCATAACAATTAA
Source organism: Spirochaetaceae bacterium (assembly GCA_031278295.1). Taxonomy (GTDB): domain Bacteria; phylum Spirochaetota; class Spirochaetia; order Treponematales; family Breznakiellaceae; genus JAIRMY01. The sequence continues at coordinate 10,660 of JAITKQ010000172.1, forward strand.
TACACGGTTTTATTGTTCCGTTGTCAGAAACAATTTTTGTATTTTGATCGTTGTTTATAGCAATATTTTTTAGATCATGTATTACGAGCTTCATTTATCTAACCTTACAATAATTGTCATATCATTATTAAACTCAAACAGGCACTTTTCATAAACCGGCCTGTTTGAGTTATTGCTAAACCCGTATCGTTCCTTTGGAATGCCAAGAAAATTTTTATCCAATTGTTCATTTTCATTGGTATCCTGATAGATTGAAACAGCGTATGTTCCTGTAGGTAAATTATTAAAAGCAACAATCATTGTCCCGTTTGTTACCTTTATTTTTTGCCGCTGAAAATAATTGTCCGGAAAATTGTTTTTATTATTAAAAACCCCAACCATTAAATAGCCTTTATCCGGTTCGATATTTTCTATCCGTATGGTTAAAGTTTGAGCAAACAAACCCCCAACACCTGCAATGAGTAAAAATCCAAAAAATGCCGTTTTCTTTAACATCTTTTTAAGATATACCATTTTATTTATTTTGTCAATATCCAATTTACAATAAATTTCAAAAGAATGTCGCCTAAGGAAGCACTGATTTATTCGCAGTGGGGTCTAATACCCCGCCCTTCAGGGCGGGGAGGTTCATTGCCTATTGGCGTTCCGGTAAATGCGTTCACGTTTGCCAATGTCGTCCCGTTAAATGTCGCAGCCGATGGTTTTGATATAATTATTTCCGTGAGATTTGTAGCGTCTTTAAAAGCATTTGCCACGACTGTGCTTAAACTGGAAGGCAGGATAATCGTTTCAAGTCCCGAACCAGCAAAAATACATTTGTTTGGGTTTATTGCACCACCGCTGATAATTTTAGCTACGCCTTCCGGTACAACTCGTCCTCCGCGTACTGGACGCCGCGCAGGTTGCGTCTGACGGTAACGGTTACCGTTTCCTCGATCCGGCGTGTCTTCTCGACAGCCGTTGTCCCGCCCCCCTGCTGTTCTGTCATGCTGACGGATGCCGTCCCTTCTTTTTTCACTTCCTGCTCAAAGTAGGCGACGAGATCGGCGAGCGCCTTTTGCCTGGCCTCGTCCCTGATAGCGCCCCGTCCCTGATAGGCGATGTACCGCTCCTCCGGGTACACCGCTTTCATGTTCCGGTGCCATTCCGGTTCAGGCCGCGGCGCGGGCGCGGTTGCGGGCGCGGTTGCGCATGAGGCAAGCACAGGGAGGGACAAAAATACCGCTATCCCTATCCCTATCGTTATTGACGCGCGTGTTATCAGACTTTGTCGGTTTCTTTGAGGGGCTAAACCGCCTAAAACCGGCGCGTTTTTGCCCTGTTTAGCCGGTGAAAACGGGATTATCTTAGAAAGCTGTGTTAAGAATTGGGGGATGGGGGGGGGGGGGGGGCTGGGGGTCTCTGTTTTTACCGCGGTTCCTTGCGTAGACGGGGCAATGTTCTTTTTGTTCATTGTAATAGTATAGAGAATGTGGAAAGATTTGTCGGCCCCGCCAGCCGCCTACCCTTCCTTATCGGGTTAGGCGAACGGCAAAAGGTCAGGCAAAACAGCTTAACGCTATTCGCGCTTCCCCGCCATCAAGCCTCTAGTCACTCACAAAGGGGGCAGTTCCAGATGGAGGCCGAATTTTTCCAGCTCACGTTTGCCGGACGCTATAAGCTCCTCTGGGGGCAGCGCCGTGATGTCAAATTCGATGAGGAGGCTGCCGGTAAGAGGTTTAAGCTCAACGCTGGTGATGCCGGGCGTCCCTCCAAGTCGCCTGAGAACCAGTTCGGCAGTTTTGACGTTTTTCAATTCTTTAAAACGCAGCCTTATCCGGCCGGGGCTGTAGCTTACTATCATGTCCTATCCCTTGATCAAGGGACGCATACTGTTCAGGCTGACCGCCAGGGTGGCAAGGTTGTGGAGCCACACTGAAGATGTGGTGGTGATATTTCCAAAAAGACTCATAAGGGTAAGGCCGCCGTTAAGGCCGATGGCGGCGACAGTGTTGTTGCGGATCCGCTTTATGGCACGCTCCGACATGATCCGCGCAATGACCAGGGGATACAGGGAAGGGTCCTTGAGGGTGATGTCCGCCACGCTCCGGGCCAGATCCGCACCGTCCTTCATGGCTACGCCCACATCCGCCGCGGACATGGCCGGGGAATCGTTCATGCCGTCCCCTACCACCGCCACCGCGCAGCCCCTTTCTTTAAGGGCCCTAACCAGGTATGTCTTTTCCTGGGGCAGCAG
>JAITKQ010000007.1 GCA_031278295.1 Spirochaetaceae bacterium
GGGTGGCGGGGGAATGCGCAAGGGATTGGAGGGGCGCGAAGCGTTCCCGTAGGGAATGGAGGGGCAACCCAAGGGGCTTGCCTCGCGGAACCCCGCAAAGCCCGGTTTCCGGCAGGGCCGGAAATGCGCCCAAAAACATCAAACCAGACCCCGCTTACAGCCGCGAATGCCTACCGCTTTTTGCGGACCCGAGGGCAGAACCCGAAGCTCGCCCGCGGGACGCTACCGCGTAGCGGATGTGAGACCCACTGGTGGGTGGCGGGTGGCGGGGGAGGGGGTGTTGAAGGTATAATGGGGGTATGGCTTTAACTTTGATAAAGGGTGCGCGCGGGAAAACGGCGGGGCAGGGCCGTGAGCTTTCCGTGACCGTGCGTAAGATAATTGATGATGTTCGCGCACGGGGCGAGGCTGCGCTGTTTGAATACGCCGGGCGCTACGACGGGGTAAAACCGGAAACGATGCGCGTGGGGCGGGAATCCGTTCAGGCGGCTTACGATGCGACACCTGAGGAAACGGTGGAAGCCCTGCGGCTGGCGCACAGGCGGATACGGGACTTTGCCAGCAGACAGCGGGACTGCCTGCTGGAACTCAGTTACAAGGACGGGGAAGGCCGGCTGGAGCTGGGACACCGCCTGCTACCGGTGGAAAGCTGCGGATGCTACGTACCCGCGGGCCGGTATCCGCTGCCAAGTTCGGCGCTGATGAGCATAACGACGGCCAAGGTTGCCGGCGTAGCACGTGTCGCCGCCACCTCCCCGCCGGTTTGCGGTACGGACATCCACCCCGCCGTACTTGTCGCGATGGACATTGCCGGCGCGGACGAAATTTACCGTGCGGGGGGTGCGGGGGCGATAGCCGCTTTCGCGTACGGAGTCCCCGCCGGTGCGGACGGCGGTATACGGAAAGTGGACATGATTGCGGGACCGGGCAACCGCTTTGTTACGGAGGCGAAGCGGCAGGTATCGGGTGATGTCGGGATAGACGGCCTGGCCGGGCCGAGCGAAGTGCTGATAATAGCGGACAGCAGCGCCGAGCCACGTTTCGTGGCGGCGGATCTATTGGCGCAGGCCGAGCACGATCCGGAAGCGCGACCGGAGCTTGTCTGCACGGACAGGGGAGTGATCGACAGGACGTTTAACGAAATTGAAAGACAGCTTGCCGTGCTTCCGACTAAAGAAACCGCGGCCCTGTCCTGGGAGGCAAACGGCGTCGTATACCTTGCGGCGGGGCTTGACGATGCGGTAAAGCTGGCCAACGAACGAGCGCCCGAACACATCGAGCTTCAAATAGACCCTGCGGCGGAACGTTCTATTGCGGAACGGCTTACCGCGTACGGTTCACTCTTTGTGGGGCACTATGCGCCGGTCGCGTTTGGTGATTTTGTTTCCGGCACGAATCACATACTGCCCACGGCGGGAAGCGCGCGTTTTTCGAGCGGCCTTTGGGTGGGAACCTTTATGCGGGCCGCCTTTCACCAATTTATATCGAAAGAAGGCTGCGAAACCCTTGCGTCCCCCTGCGCAAGCCTTGCCGGAACGGAAGGGCTGTTTGGCCATCGCGATTCGGTGATGGTACGGCTTGAGGGTACGGGCGCGTGAACAACATGGACAGGCTGTACAGGGCGGCCCTCGACAGGGGGCCGGTATGCGTCGGGCTTGATACGGCGGAAGCGTATGTGCCGGAGGCCGTTCGCGGGCATTTTTCCTGTCCGTCACGGGCGGTACTCGCGTACAACCAGGCCTTGGTTGATGCGACCCTTGATGTTGCGGCCTGCTACAAGGTGCAGGCGGCATATTACGAAGCCCTAGGTCTGGCAGGCATGGAGGCCTATTCCGGCACGCTGGCTTATATCAGGGAACGCGGCGGCCTTGTGATAGCGGATGTAAAACGGGGGGACATCGCCGATACAGCGGAACGCTACGCCGCCGCTCATTTTTCCGGTGATTTTGAGGCGGATTTTGTCACGCTAAACCCGTACATGGGGATGGACAGTCTGGGACCCTGGCTTGACGCGGCGGAAAGGCTTGAGAAGGGCGCCTTTGTTCTGATGCGTACTTCGAATCCGGGTATGCGTGACTTTGAAAACCAGGAACTTAAGGCGGGCGGAAGGCTTTATGACGCGGTAGGGCGCGCACTTTCCGCGCTCGCGTCCCGTCATGGCGGCGTCTCCGGTTACGGCGCTTTTGGCGCGGTTGTAGGGTGTACCGGGAGGGAGGAAGCCGCCGCCATCCGCGCTGCATACGGAAACCTGTTTTTTTTGATACCGGGCTATGGGGCGCAGGGAGGCAACGCGGACGGCGCGGTTTTGCTGCTAAAAGCCGGCGGAAGCGGCGGCGTGATCAATGCGTCACGTTCGGTACTGGCCGCGTGGAAAAAGACAAGACCGGGATGCGACAGCATAGAGACGGCCGCCGCCGCCGCGCGGGAAGAGGTCCTAGGTATGCGGCGTGAAATCGCGGCGCGGTGTTAAAACCGTCCGGCTGAGCGCGGCACCCGTCTTGAACGCGCATTGCCTTACACCGGACAACAAGATCGGTGAAAACGGAATACGTCCGCTTGTTACGGGGGAAAGAACCGTCTGCTCATACCCTTTAGACATGGAAATAACATAAATGCAGTTTAAGGGGGGGGAAGTCTCCCCCTGCGGCCGCACTCCGTTGCGGCCTACCCCCTCTACAGGGGCTCCGCCCCCGTACCCCCGCCATCCCTTCTAAATTTTGCCGGAAATTCGGGCTTTCCGGCTGTTTCAGGACAAACCCTTCCCCGCACGGGTTTTCGGTTTGGGGCGAAAATGGCGGTACTACGGAACGCGGGGCCGGTCCGGGCCGCTATCCGGGTACGGGGGCGGCGGGCAGCGGGAAAAGGAGGGGAAAAGCGCTTTGGATCGCCATTTCCCCGTACCGGGGGCTGACCCCGCCCTCAGCTTCCCCCGAAAGAGGGCTGACCCCAGCCGCAGCCTCCCCCGTCCGGGGTCTGACCCTCATCTCAGCCTTCCCAGTCTGGGGGCTGACCCTCTCCTCAGCCTCCGCCTCGTTGCGGGGTCAGACCCCGCCCCCAGATGAAGCCTCCCCCGAAAGGGGTCTGACCCCAGTCGCAGCCTCCCCCGAAAGGGGTCTGACCCCAGTCGCAGCCTCCCCCGAAAGGGGTCTGACCCTCACCTCAGCCTCCCCCGAAAGGGGGCTGACCCCGCCCTCAGCCTCCCCCGAAAGGGGTCTGACCCCAGACGCGGTTTCTTCCGGCTGGGGGCTGACCCCGGACGCAGCTTCCTCCGAAAGGGGTCTGACCCTCACCTCAGCCTCCCCCGAAAGGGGTCTGACCCCAGTCGCAGCCTCCCCCGAAAGGGGTCTGACCCTCACCTCAGCTTCCCCCGAAAGGGGTCTGACCCCGAACTCCGCTTTGGGGACGCTACCGCGTAGCGGATGTGAGGCCCGCTGGCGGGCGCGTAGCGGATGTGAAACCCGCTGGCGGGCGCTGGCGGGCGGCAACCGCCTACAGCCGCGTATGCCCAGCGCCCATATCAAACTGAACGCAATGCTTTAAACCCACTGGTGGGCGTTGGCGGGCGCTGGCGGGGCGGGTTGCGGAGGGGAGGGGTTTGTGATAGGTTGATAAGATAGGAGTTTGATATGGGGAAGGCGCGGGGAATAAGCGGTGTAAAGAAATTTATCGTGAGGCTTGCGGCATTTGAGACGGCGAGGAGCGTGGGGACGGTTTCTGAGCCTGTGTTTGAATTCCATATTTGCGGTGAGGTGCGGGCGCGGCATAGCTTGGACAAAGACCTTTTTACCCTTACCGGCAACGTGATACTAGCGGACATACACGCGGCGCGCGAGCTGGCCGCCAAACTCAACTCCGGGCATGATTTGAAAAAGCGCCCTGAAAAGGCCGTCAGTGCGGGAAAGCTGAATGCTATGGGGCTTATAGATGAGATACTGCACTACCTTGTAGGGCTTTACCGGCGGCAGGTACAGCCGGATTTGTTTGAGAAGGCGCTTTTGCGGCTTGAAAAATCGCTTGAGCCGGCGAGAACGGCGTATTTGCTCGAAACATTTTGTGCGGAATTTCCGCCCCGCGCTGTCTATGACGGCGAAAGCGGCACAGCGGAATACCTTGCTGGTAGTGAAGCGGGCTTGAGCCATAGGGCTATGGCGCTTGAAGAAATGCTGCTGTTGGCTGTAGCGAACCTGAACCCGGCGTTCAAGCCTTTCTTGTTTCTGTTTGACGACGCCCCGCTTGAGGCAAAGACGGCTTATAACAGAGCGATGGAGGAACTTCGCTGCTACCTTGCCGAATGTCCTGCGTTTGGGCCTGGCGGACAGAACCTCTATGACTTGTTACGCGCCCCCGCTCTTGCCTGCCCTGACTCGCTTGAGGGGCAGCTTAAATGGATGCGTGAACGCTGGGGGCTTTTGCTGGAGGATTTTTTGCCCCGCCTTCTTACCTGCGTGGATGTGATACATGAAGAGGAAAAGCCGCATTGGGGCGGCGCGCCCGGACCTACCGAGGCGTACAGTTACGGTTATCTACAGAACGAGTATGAAAAGTTTAGCGAGGATTTGGAGTGGATGCCGCGCACCGTGCTTATGGCAAAGAGTACGCTGGTTTGGCTCTGGCAGTTGAGCCAAAAGTACGGGCGGGATATACAGAAACTGGACGAGATTCCCGACGAGGAGCTTGACGAGCTTGCCCGGCGCGGTTTTACCGGACTGTGGCTCATAGGGCTTTGGGAGCGGAGCGCGGCGTCGCGCACTATAAAGCAGTGGAAGGGGAATCCGGAGGCGGCGGCAAGCGCGTACAGTCTGTACGATTACGATATAGCTTGGGAACTCGGCGGCTGGGGGGCTTTGTGCAGCCTGCGCGACCGCTGTATGCGCCGCGGCATAAGGCTTGGAAGCGACATGGTGCCGAATCATACCGGCATAGATTCAAAGTGGATAGTAGAGAATCCCGACCGCTTCCTCCAGCTTGACCGCCCTCCGTACCCTCAATACTCGTACAACAGCGGCAACCTTTCTAATCACCCGGATATCGTTGTTCAAATTGAGGACCACTACTACGACAACTCGGACTGCGCCGTGGTCTTTCACCACTACGACAGGAGGACGGGGAAGCGCCGTTACATATACCATGGGAACGATGGGACTTCGATGCCGTGGAACGACACGGCGCAGATAGACTTTCTGAATCCCGAAGCGCGGCAAGCTGTGATAGACACGATAATAGGCGTGTGCAGGCAGTTTTCTATAGTACGCTTTGATGCGGCGATGACGCTTGCCAAGCGCCATATCCAGCGGCTCTGGTACCCTGAGCCGGGACAGGGCGGGGACATAGCGAGCCGCGCCGAACACGCTATTTCTACGGAGGAGTTTAACCGCCGTATCCCTAATGAATTCTGGCGGGAAGTTGTCGACCGATGCGCCGCCGAAGCGCCTAATACGCTGCTGCTAGCGGAAGCGTTCTGGATGATGGAAGGCTATTTTGTCCGTACTCTGGGGATGCACCGCGTATACAACTCGGCGTTTATGAATATGCTTAAAAAGGAAGAAAACCAGAAGTACCGCGACACGATAAAAAACACGCTTGCCTTTGACCCTGAAATCTTAAAGCGCTTTGTAAACTTTATGAACAACCCTGATGAGGACACCGCCGTCGCGCAGTTTGGCAAGGGCGGCAAATACTTTGGGATATGTACGCTGATGGTTACAATGCCGGGGCTGCCTATGTTCGGGCATGGTCAAATCGAAGGTTACGAGGAAAAGTACGGAATGGAGTACCGCAGGGCGTACCGTGATGAAAAACCGGACGAATATCTTGTCGAAAGGCATGAGAGGGAGATTTTTCCGCTGATGAAACGGCGTATGCTGTTCTCAGGCAGCGTGAATTTTCGTTTGTTCGACCTGTGGCAGGACGGCGGTGTAAATGAAAATGTCTTTGCCTATACAAACCGCGTTGATATGGACAGGGTTCTGGTGCTATATAACAATTCGTATTACGAGGCGGCGGGCTGGATAAATTCGAGCAGCGTAGATATTCCGCAAAAAGACGGGGGAGCCGCCCGCAGGGACAGCTTGGCTGAGGCGCTGTTGCTGCATAATGACCCGCATTACTTCACGCTGTTACACGAGATTAGGGGCGGGCTGTGGTTTATCCGTTCAAGCAGGGAATTATTTGAGAGAGGGCTTTTTGCGCGTCTTTCAGGTTACGGGGCTCAGGTTTTTTTTGACATATACGAGGCGGAGGACGGCGATTTCTCGACATGGGCGCGCCTCCACGCGGAATTAAACGGGGCGGGAATGAAAGACCCCAAGGAGGCTTTGGAAGATATGTTGTTGGACGAGATTTTTGGACCTTTCTGCGGACTTTTACTGGTGGAGCGGATTGAGGATGTGCGTAAAGTTTTTTCAGGCGAATCTGATGCGCCGAATACGGAAACTATGGCGGCGCTGGAAAGATTTCTGGAGGCGGCGAAAGAATTCCGCAAAGAGCCGGACTATGACCCATTTGCCGGCGGCAGGACGGATGCTTCCGTAGACGTAAAAACAGCGCTCAAGGATTGGCAACGGACTATTGTTTCTTATGCGGCGTCGTTCAAATCCGCTTCCGCTTTGGCCGGAGAAAACGCTTTTGCCGCGAGCCTCACGGACAAGCTTGCGAACGGATTACAACTGAGCGCGTTTATCTACGGTTACAGCGTAATCGGGTTATGCTCATCGCTTGCCGGGAAGAATGCTAACGGCGCGGAGGCTGTAACCCTGTTCGAATTCTGGCATCTTGACCGCAAGCTGCGTGAATGTTTTGAGGCGCTGGGCATAGATGGGGCAATGGCGTACCGGTTTATCGAGACGGCGAAGGCGTTTACCCGCCGCCTTGTGCATGGAAAAAACGGCGTAAGAGCCGAATGGAGCAAAACCGGCGCGGTAAGCGCCCTTTCTATAATGCAAAATGTCCATGATGCGGAAGATTTCCGCCGCCTGCTCGGTGTAAACGAATGGGGGGGCGTTGACTGGTTCAACAAAGAGGCATTTGAGGAAACGCTGTTCCACACGGCGGCTATAGCGGCGGCTTACGCTGATATAACCGCTATCAGTACCATGGCTGGGGAACTTTACGAGGCGGAACAAAAGTCAAGTTACAAACTGCTTGAACTTATCAAGGCGCTGGGCGGTAAAAATCCGTCAAAAAAAACCGCCGTAACAAAGTCCGCTCCGGCCGAACCCGCCGCGGAAAAGAAGCCCGCCTCCAAAAAAGCCGCCGCGTCCAAAGCGTCTACGGCAAAAAAGCCGCCGTCAAAGAAAAAAGACTAAGCGGAGCGTG
>JAITKQ010000069.1 GCA_031278295.1 Spirochaetaceae bacterium
CACGGTTCGTTCTGTAAGGAAATTTATAATATGGGGGGTTTACTACCAATTTTTGTCGGTGTTGCTGATTTTAACCGCCCCAAGGGGCGGGGTATTAAACCCCATGGCAGAATAAAAAACATTATACGGGTTGGTATTGCCCGTACCCGCGTGGCAGGCGCGTTGCGCAATTCAGCCGAATACAGCCGCATTACCGGACTTGTCTGGAATTTGCTGCACGGGCTTGGTTTTGCCGCGGACAAAGATATAGACTCCGCCTCGCTGTAAGAGGCGGACGCTTTCTTGGCCTTGCGCGCCGATCAGCAAAGGCGCGTAAAATTTTTTGTTTTTATAGGAGCGAATTATGAAAAAGCTGTTTTATTGCATCCTTACGTTGGGGATACTGTTTTTTTCCTGCAAATCGAAGGGAACGGTAACACTGGGCTCGTTAAATACGGATGATGTGCTGACGATCAGCGAAATTTACGCAGAAGTACTGGAAAAGGCAGGGTACAAGCTTGTCCGTTCATACGATTTTGGCGACATTGAAACGTTACATGCCGCGATCCTGGACGGAAAAATAGACATAGGACCGGAATGGACCGGCGCGGCCTTGACAAAAGTTTTAAAGGCGCCCCGTTCCGGGGATCAGTACGGGACCTACAGCGCCCTCAGTGTACGGTACAGGGAACTCGGCCTTGCGCTGCTCGAACCCCTGCCGGCAGACAACCACTGGACTCTCGCCGTTTTACAGGAAACAGCCGATTCTAAGGGAATGAAAACCTTTAACGACGTAAAAAGAGCCGCTCCCGGCCTTGTCCTCGCTGTACCTGCGGAATTCCACAATGATGGTGAGGGTTTACCGCTTCTGGAGGAAATCTACGGGGCTTTTGACTTTAAGGAAATCAAAATTGTACCGGAAAAGGAACAGCACCAGTTGTTGCGGGACAAGATCGCCGGTGTAATTACATTGCGCGCCAACGACGGTCATTTTGCTGATGTCGGCTACAAGGCGTTACGTGACAATTTCCACGCTTTTGTCCCGCAGAACCTTGTTCCCGCGGCAAAAGCGGAATTTCTGGAATCTCACGCCGATATACGCCCTGTACTCAACGCGGTTTCCGCCTCACTCAACGACAGGGTCGTGATCGGCCTTAACGACAGGACCTTGGTACAAAAGACGCCTTATGCAAAAACGGCAAAGGACTACCTGAAAGAACAACGTTAAAGACCCGTGAATTCCCGCCCTGCCGGGGCCGCTATGCACGGGCCGCGTTTATTGGTATAATAACGCATATTTCATGTTTTGGAGGGTTCTATGAATGTAGAGATCAAAGCGATTCACTTCGCGCTCAAGGATGACGGAAAGGCGTACATCGACAAAAAGATTACACGCATCCGCAACGCGGAAAACATGATTATTGATCTAATAATATCAATAACAAAGGACAGTAACATCTTTGCCGCAGATGCTACTGTAAATTTTAAATGGGGAGTATCGTCTCATGTTAAGGAACAGGATTTTGAGCTCAACGCGGCTATCGACAAAATGATCGATAAACTGGAAGCAAAGATAAACAAAGAAAAAGAAAAAAATCAGGGTAAACGTTAACATTTTATATCTGCCGTATAGCTACGGCAGATATTCAACTTTTTTCGTATTTATCCGGTTTTCCAGACGCATCAGTATTTTTTTTAGCTTTTCGTCTTTGATATTTCTGTACGGTTCCTCATTGTTTTTACCGTCATATCCTTCTTCTTTAACTTTTATTTCATCGCCTGTATTCTTGTCAGGAAAAACTACCGGTCCGGCATCATTTACCAGCAAAAAAGCCATCGAGCGTATTGAAAGTCCTGAGTATTCCCTGTTTATTATTTCTATTATCTTTTTGCGCATTGTCTGTAGTATTTGTATCCATCCCGGATGATCCGTTTCCACAAAAAGAACATGGTTTTTTATATAAGCCATTCGTGAATGCCCTGCCGCCCTTTGCGCGTTTATGCGTTTTTTTTCCAAAGTCTCACCGCTGTATACATCATCATCCTGGTTTCCGGCGTTTTTATTTTGACCGCCCGCATACGCCTTTTCCACTATCATACCCCAGTTAGATTTTACCTCCACCTGTCCCCTTGCATTGGCCTGTATTTCCTTGTCCAGAACAAGCGCAAGAAGATCACCTATCGCTTTCATATACTAACTTTCCTTCACGGACATCATACACAATTGTGTTGTCGTTTCTGTACTGCTCAAAAGGCTCTTCCGGCAAAAAAGTATAAAAAGCCTGCCGATACGGCGGCAAAAAACTCAAAAAATTTTTCCTTTTCTCTCCGTCCAGTTCCAGCAAAACATCATCCAACAGCAGTATAGGTTCTTTTTTTGTCATTTCAAAACACCGTAACGCCTGTGCTACGCGCAAAATCAGCGCAAGTAGCCTTTTTTGCCCTGTAGACGCCGTATTGACATATTCCGTGGAATTTCTTATGAAAATGTAATTATCGCGGTGCGGCCCCGTGCGAGTCTGTCCCAAAGCTATTTCTTTTGATCTATTTTCCCTTAGTTCGGTAACCACACCGTCTATACTGTCGGATTTCCAAGACTGTTTGTACTTTACCTTTATTCCGGAAATTCCGGAAACTTTTTCATAAACAGAATTGAACACATCCGAAAAAAAATCTATTTCCTCTTCCCGTTTTTTCATCAACTGTAAACCATACTCGGCAAGCTGCGGATCAACAACATCCAGAACACCGCTATTTTTTCCCTCTATTATCTGCTTTAACAGAATATTCCTTGATTTTAAAATCTTTTTGTACCGCCTGAGCGCGTCAAGGTACAAGGGATCATACAAGCAAATATTTTGATCAAAAAACCAACGTCGCCGTTCAGATGTACCGGAAACAAAATCAAGATCACCATGGCAAAAAACAATACTTGAAACAACTGAAAGCAGCTCTTTCCTATCCAGTAAATTTCTGTCGTCTAAACTGATAACTTTTTTCCCATCCCTTATACCAACCGTTAAAACCTTGTCATAAATGTCAAAAAAATCAGCCCTAACAAAACATTCTTCTTTGCCTTTACAGATTACTTCGGAATCTTTTGCATTACGAAACGACGAAGCATACGAACAAAAGTATACAGCCTCCAAAAAATTTGTCTTTCCCTGTCCATTCGGACCTACCAGAAAAATATTTTTCCCACAGGTATCGACTTTCGCATCAATTAAATTTCTGAAGCCTCCCAATGTTATAGTTGAAAAAAACATTTACTACAGTTGCATAGGCATCAAAACATGAAAAAAATAACTCTCAGGAACCGGTTTGACAGTTACGGCCTTGTTTGCTTCCGAAAAATAAAAACATACTTCTTCCTCCGTCATTATTTTAAACGGATCCTCGATATATTCATAATTAAACGCAATTTGAGTTTCTTCACCATCATACTTACAACCGACCTCTTCTTCCGCCATGCCTGTTTCTGTATCATCCGTTATAATCGACATAGAATCCTTTGCCAAATTAAACAATACACGCTTGTTTTTCTTTTCTATCAGCAGGGCAACGTGCCTGAAAGCATCAAGTATTTCTTTCCGGTTTACGGTAAATTTATACAAAAAATCTTCCGGTATAACACGACGGTAATTTGGAAACTGTCCTTCTATAAGTTTTGAAGAAAAATACAATGAACCGAAATTTACAAATATCGCATTTTCCATTATTGCCACTGTAATATTTCCTTCATCGCTTGAATGTTTTAGTATTAGATTTAAAAGCTTGTCAGGTATTATTATACCTTTAAAATCACTTACAATACCTGCAATATCTTTTTCCGCATACGCCATACGTCGTCCATCAGTCGCAACCATCACGAATTTATTGTCGGTTTTTTCAAAAAAAACACCATTCATAAAATACCTGGTTTGATCATCAGAAACAGAAAATATTGTTTGCTTTATCATGCCTTTAAAATCTTCAAGCGGCATTTCAAAATTGACGGCATCTCCGGGATTTTCAAATTCCGGAAACTGATCGGTATACATGGTATTCAACTTGAAACTGAGTTTCTTGAAATCCGGTTTTATCAACATTTTGACGTCCGTATTTTCAAATTCTATTTCCCCTTCAGGTATGGTGTTCAAAATTCCAAGAAATGTGTCGGCCTTGACCATTATTCTACCTTCTTTTACCACAGAGACAGGCACCTTGGTATGAAAAGTAACACTGGCGTCAGAAGCTTTTATTATCAAGGTGTTATCAGCGGCTTCAAGGTAAATATTCGAAAGCACACTGACAGTATGCCTTGAAGAAATAATTTCCTGCGCTATGACAATTTCTTTTATTAGGGCGCTTTTTTCGCATACGAATTTCATTTCAAATCCTCCTAGTAATTTATGTATATATATTTAGAAGTTATAATAGTAGTACAAAAAAATTGTGTATAATCCATATAACTCCATATATAATATAAAGTTAAAAAACCAACAAACTGTATAAACCAATTAACAATTTATTAACATTTACACATTCCCCGGTTTTATTGATGTATAAATTCACTTTTTATCAACAGTTATCTAACATGATTTTCTTTTATTAGCCTCTCAAGTGTTTGTATTGTAATATCCTCGTTTGGATCGGATATTTTTCTTTTGTCAATTTTGTCTATCGCGTTCATTACCGTAGTATGATCACGCCCTCCAAAGAACTGTCCTATATCGGTAGTTGATAATTCTGTCAAATTCCGGATAATGTACATTGCCAAATGGCGCGGGTGAACTATGTTTTGGGATTTTTTTTTGCTCCTGAGATCCGTAGGTGTTAATGAAAAGTATTCCGCTACGGTGCGGATGATAATATCGACAGAGATATTTGGCTGTTTTGACGATGCGACAATGTCTTTGAGTTGCTGTTGCGCTATATCCAACGTGACAGGCATGGACATCAAATCGGCATAACTAAATAGTTTTGTCAGGGCAGAAACGAGATCCCTTACATTTGTGGTAATGTTTTTACATACAAACGCGATTACATTGTCCGGTATATCAATGCCGTGCGTTTTTATCCTTGATTTTGTTATGGCAAAGCGGGTTTCATAGTCCGGCAATTGTATTTCAACGTTGAGTCCGCTTTTGAAGCGGGATCTGAGACGTTCGGTCAGGTTTTTCAGTTCGGAAACCGGTCTGTCGCATGTAAATACCATTTGTTTAAATGCTTTATGAAGGGCTTCATACGTATGAAAAAGTTCTTCGAGTGTAGCGTCGGCGTTTTTTAACGAATGTATATCGTCGATCATCAGTAAATCTGTATTCCGGTATTTGTTTCTGAAGGAAGAAGCCGTTTTTTTGTCGTTGTTGATCGATTCTATAAATTCATTCATAAAATTTTCCGCGCTTGTATAAATTATTTTGATTCCGGGATTTGAGCAGGCATAGTTTCCTATTGCCTGCATGAGGTGTGTTTTTCCGAGTCCGACACCTCCGTATATCAGCAGTGGGTTGTACGCGGTTCCTAGGTTTCTGGCAACAGACTGTGCGGCAGCGTAGGTATACTTGTTTTGATCGCTTACCATGAAAGTTTCGAACGTAAATTCATGTTTAAGCTGGGGATGGCTGTTCTTTTTTGAAGTTATATCGGTTTTTGGAGTTTGAGTGACGAAATTTTGTGCCGGACCGGGCATGGGATTATTCAAAACTTCAGCATTGTTGCCTTCCGGCGTTTTTATTACGGATATTTTTGTAGGTTTTTTGGCCTGCTGTTCTTTTACGGTAATTTTTAGAGGTTTTCCGGCAAGGGATTCAACTTTTTCTTCGATTATCCGTATGAATCGGGTTTTTATTTGGTCCCGATGGTAAGTAGAAGGCGCGGCGGCTACGATCTCATTCTCGGAAGAGCTTATATATTCAAGGGGTGTCCACCAATCCATAGATTGATTGCTAAACTGGCTTTTTAACTGTGACATAGCCTCGTTCCAGAGCGTATTGTAGTCCGTAGTGTTGGTCATTCATCAACCTTAATCATAATTAATACACAAGTTATCCACAAGCCGGTAAAAACTGTTCATCATGCAGGCATGAATTTAGTATAAATATTCCGGAATCCTGCATATTTAGATAAGTTTAAGTCTATATTAAATAACGACTTATATTAGCCTTATGTATAATTTACAAAGACTTCTCCATTTACCGGTAAAAAACCGGAATATGCTTAAAAAATCCAAATTATTTCCACAAGTTATCCACAGGCTGTGTAAAATAAATAAGCGGTTTTTAAAGCTGTTCCAGTGTAGTCTGTGAAAAATAATTTTGCAAGTACCCTCGCCGGCCCGTAAACCGTGGGGCCGGGCAAAAGGGGGCTCTAGTTTTTTAAGGGTTTCGGCAGGAAGTCCGCCGCTAACCGGATACCGGTTCCTTACGTGGATTTACGATTACCGGCGGGTTTGGTGCGTGTAAAAATAGCTTTCATGCGCATGCTTAACAAATTTTGTTTCCGGTACGGAGGCTTGATACCGGCTTTTCCGCTCATTTTCATACATAAAGGTAGGAATTTGACGGGCCAAGTGAGGAATTCCCTGCCCGGCAGTTTACAGCCTTAAGGTGGCGGATGCTTTAGGGGTTTGTCGCGGTCGCTGCGCGTGTAAAAATCGCCGCTGCCGTTTCCTGCAACGCGCTCCCCGTGCGCGCCCGCCCTCCCCGCCGCCCGCTTGACACCGTCATCCTCATCCTGGTATGCTGTTTCAATAGTGACCCCTTCGTCTAGTGGTCAGGACACCGGGTTTTCAACCCGGCAACACGGGTTCGACTCCCGTAGGGGTTAATTTTACCGTAGATACGCGCAACTCTATTTTACATATCTCAAATAAATTGAAAAGTCAGGCAAAACGAATTCGTTTGTAATTACTTACAGGATAAGGAGTTAGGGTTTCTCCGTACGCTCCCCCGATGGCGTTCGCGTTGCCAATCTCGTCAAAAACGCGCGGTTGCGTCGTGGGTATTCCTTGTTTCATGCAGTTTTAGCGCGGCCCTAAATGTAAAATTGCCGGGATGTATAGTTTATCTATTGACATTATAGGGAAAATGGTTAAGCTGATTACCGTAGAGAGGCTTTATGACAAGACAGATAGCGATTTACGGCAAGGGCGGCATCGGGAAATCAACCACCACACAGAACCTCGCCGCAGGCCTCGCGGAAATGGACAAGAAAATTATGGTCGTAGGCTGCGATCCAAAGGCGGATTCGACGAGGCTAATACTTGGGGGCCTAAACCAGGACACGGTACTTGACGTGATACGTGACAATATCTCCAGGGCCTCACTTGATACGCTGATAAAAACCGGTTTTGGCGGGATACGTTGCGTGGAATCCGGCGGGCCGGAACCGGGCGTAGGCTGCGCCGGGCGCGGTATAATCACCGCGATCACCATGCTGGAAAACCTTGGCGCCTACACGGAAGAACTGGACTATGTGTTTTACGATGTACTGGGAGATGTGGTCTGCGGCGGTTTTGCCATGCCGATCCGCGAAGGCAAGGCAAAAGAAATCTACATCGTGGCTTCGGGGGAAATGATGGCGCTGTATGCGGCAAACAACATCTGCAAGGGCATAAAGAAATACGCCCGGCAGGGCGAGGTGAGGCTCGGCGGCATAATTTGCAACAGCCGCAATGTTGACAACGAAAACGATCTGCTTAGGGCTTTCGCGGGGGAAATAGGCAGTCACCTTATATATTTTATACCGCGCAACAATGTCGTTCAGTATGCGGAACTTAACCGCAAGACCGTGATCGACTATCAACGGGAAAGCCCCCAGGCCAATGAGTACCGCTCCCTCGCAAAAGCGATCGACACAAACACCGCTTTCACGATCCCCCAACCGGTTGAACGCAACCGCCTCGAAGAGCTGATGCTCAAGTACGGTATGATGGAACTGCCTTCAAACTACAGGATTTAGGCTGTGCAGGCGATCAGAACGCGCTGTAGCGCCCCCAGCCGGACGGCTGGGGGCGCTACCTGTTCAAACCCTACAATTTTGTATACTCTTGTTTAAAAGGTATATAGCGCGCCTGACTATCATTCATCGGTACGTAGCGTTCTCAATTACAGGGTGTCTGGAGACCAAATTAAGGTTGGCTGTGGGACAGTTGCCGGACTGCCGGGCGAGTCCTGTGCAACTGTTTATGGGATGTGATTTTGCAGATAACAAGAAAAGCCGCTGTTAGCTTGCTTATTTGTGTTCTCCTGTTTGCCGGTTTTTGCATATTCGCGTTTACGGGTCTGTTTGATACGATAGAAACACGTTTTTATGACCGCGCCATACTGAATGAACTTAATAATGAACTTGCCGAAAATACAAGTTTTATAGACAGTTACATATCGGAACTGCAAAAGCGTTTTTCCGATCTTTTGCTTGAAGACGCGGTTAGAAAAAGTTTTTGGGTAAACCAAGGCAGCGAAGATATTTATGAACGCAGCAGGATATTTGCCTCGTTGGGTGTCTCGATGCCGGGACTGCAATGGGTACGCTTTGTCGATTCCGCCGGAAACCGCATTCATTATTCTACCAACCCGGATGATCAGCTTGTAACGAATGACGGGACAATACTGTATAAAAATTATCCGGAAGTAACGGGATACCGGCCTTTCGATCAGCAGATGCTTTCAGGCATCGACGTGGAACGTATACTGTTTGACAGCGAAAATGAACGCCTGATTTTTTATTATCCGTTTTACGATTCGATGGATATTCGCCGGGGCGAGGCCCTGTTTTCACTCTCCATACGCGCGTTTAGCGAGCGTCTTGCGGAAAACGGGCAGATAAAAGTGAGCGATAATGTTTCCGTCATTTCCGATCCCAACGGCATTGTTATAGGCATTTCATCGCTGGAAATTGTATCTGTAAAAGAGGCGATTGCCTCTGTATGGACATCGGGCGGTACGGCTATCAGCCGTATTTACGTGCCGTCGTTTGATCCCTTGACACTGCTCTCTTTAAAAACAAGCCAGGGTATATTTATCGGACATATCTTGCCGGAAAAGCTTTTCGCGTTTCCGGATATGCTAAAGGCGCTGTTGGCCGCCGCTGTCTTTATCACGCTGTTTGTATTTCTGTTCCTTGTTCTAAATGCAAAACCTGATGCCGTCGCCATTGTACAAAACCGTCTCAAAGAACTACAGGTCAGCCTTATGCATGAATACTACCAGCTGATGGGGGATATGGATTGGGCGGTGTGGCGCCGTGAACTTGAGCAGCGCCGCACGGATGTTAAAAATGAATTATGCCGCGGGATTAAAATAAAAAAAGGCAGCGGTATTGAAGCCTATATAAATTCATTTTTTAACAGATCGTGGGACAGCCTGCTTGCGGCGATAGGCAACAGAACAGGCATGATCACAACTTTTGACGAAACCAAACTTGAAGCGATCCTTAACCGTGTTTTAACTTCAAGGCCGTCCTATTCCGACGATGATTTTAAAAGCGGCGGGCAGCAAAAAGATTTTTTTGAAGAAATACACAGTGACGGCACCGATATCGAGTATGACGGTATAGAGGAGCTGGAAGGGGTGGACGAGGAAACCCCCGTGGCCGGCCCGGGGGAGCACTACGCCGACATAGAGGAGCTGGAAGGGGTGGACGAGGAAACCCCCGTGGCCGGCCCGGGGGAGCACTACGCCGACATAGAGGAACTGGAAGGGGCGGACGGGGAAACCCCCGTGGCCGGGCCGGAGGAGCACTACGACGGCATAGAGGAACTGGAAGGGGCGGACGGGGAAAACCCTGTGGCCGGGCCGGGGGAGCACTACGACGGTATAGAGGAACTGGAAGGGGCGGACGGGGAAAACCCTGTGGCCGGGCCGGAGGAGCACTACGACGGTATAGAGGAACTGGAGCCCGCTGATGATTCCGGGTACAGCCCTGATTCGGGTACGCTTGCGCGGATGCCGGATGCCGGCCCCGGTTTTGTGCCGGATAGGACGGGCGGGGGCATTTCAGAGGATACGGCTTGGCTTAACCTTGCCGGGGAAACCGTCGGGATGAGGCCGGCGGAGATATGGGCGGAACTGGCGGATGGGGAAGAAACACCTGAAACAACCCAAAAAGCCCCCGGAAAATATCCGCCGCTGTTTAACAGCCGTATTCTGGAGCAGGACCCGTTTGAGGATGCGCCTTTCGACGGTACCGGAAGCGCCCCGCTCGCTACGGCAGGCATACCGGGTTATGGTGAATTTATCCCCACCGCGGCGGATTTAAACAAGCTCAGTTTTAACATCGACCCCTTGTACGATGTCGAAGAGTTTGATCGCGCGGAAGATGGCGAAGACGAGGAGCTGCACCATGACGCATACATGGAAAATTTGGCGAATGACGCGCCTGTCCTGCCCGGCGACAGGTTAAATATTGATAAAATCGCGAGCCAAATTGAGTTTGCCGCTGAAAGTAAGCGTTTATCAACGCAAAATGATGATTTTAAGCTGGACGTTAGATCGCCGGTAGAGGAGATGTTTTCAAAAAGAGCCTTGCACCCGGACAAAGTGACCGCGCCGGCAAGAACGAAAGCGGTTCTGCCTGCCGCCGGCAAAGCGACAAAAAAGGCGCGGGAAGTGAATGTGCGGAACCCTGCCGGGACGGTGCTCCCGGCACAGCTTGAGCCGCACTACAGATTTTTTTCCCAAAAATCCGGCGAGCTGGAGTATTTTGAGGCAGCCGAGGATGAAACCGGTATATCCCTGATAAAAAAACGTGACGGCGTGGATTATATAGACCCCGGCTTGCTGAAAAAGGCAGGCGCCGATTCAGAGAACATCGATCCCGGAATGAAGAGTTTGGTGGATTCCGTGTTGCGAAACCGTTAAGGCAGGACAATTGTCCCACGTCCCGCCTGCCGGTATTTTCCGTCCGGTATTTTCCGTCCGGTATTTTCCGGCCTATACGGAAAACACGTCGTAAGGATCGTCCCCGTGCCTGCGATGCATGACGGCCTCCATGATGTGTTCCGCGCCTATAGAATCCGCACCTTCCAAATCTGCCACGGTTCGGGCAACACGCAGTATACCGTGGTACGCGCGCCCTGAAATACCCAGTTTTTCCACCGCGCCGGTAAAGGCGTTAAGGGCCTTTCCGCCAAGAGCGCAGTACCTGTCGATCGCTCCGGCGTCCAGACCGGCATTCCGCCGGAACCCCGTACCGGCAAAGCGCACGGCCTGAATCGCCGCCGCCCGCCCCACGCGGGCGGCGGCGGCCTCGGCCGTATCCTCCGCACCGCCGCTTAAATCTGAAACGCTGGGCGTGTTGACGGGGACCCGCAGTTCGATGCGGTCAAGCAGCGCGCCCCCGAATCGGCGCCAGTAACGCATTATGTCGTCACCGGAACAGTAACAGCCCGTTTCCGTACCGGCTTTAACGCCGTACCGATCTTCGCTGTCGCGGTGTTCACCGCTTTTCACCCCAAGCCTGCCGCAGGGACAGGGATTTGCCGCCATTACCAGTTGAAAGTTGGCTGGCAGACGGACGGAGCTTTCTGCCCGTGATATGGTTATCCGCCTGTCTTCAAGCGGTTCGCGGAGGGACTGTAGCACGTTTACCTTAAATTCCGGGGCCTCGTCAAGAAACAGCACGCCAAAATGGGCAAGGCTGATCTCGCCGGGCCGCACGGCGCGTCCCCCGCCAAGTATTCCTTCCGCGCTTGCCGAATGGTGCGGTGAACGGAAGGGGGGCTTCATGATCAGGCCGTCTACGCTGAGCCCGGCAAGGCTGTGCAGCCGCGTTACCGTTATCGCCTCCTCCTGTGTCAACGGAGGCATGATCAGAGGCATACAACGGGCCAGCATCGTCTTGCCGGAACCCGGCGGGCCGAAAACCAGTAGGTTGTGCCCGCCGGCGGCCGCTATTTCCAGTGCGCGTTTGTACCGTTTCTGCCCTTTCACGGCAAATACGGCCTGAGCTTCCGGCGCGTGGGCAGCCCCGCCCTTCGTCCCCCGTGCGCGCGCCGTCTCGGGCAGCCGGCCATGCTCCCTGAGACACCGCAAAACGTTTACGGCATCTTCAAGGCTGTCCACACCGGCCACGTCACAGCCGTCCAGTATGGCAGCCTCGGACGCATTGACGGACGGTACGATAAAGTGCCTGATGCCGGCCTCACGCCCGGCGGCGGCGGCGGCAAGAGTCCCGTACACGGGGCGTACCCTGCCGGACAATTCCAGCTCGCCCAGCACCATCGTATCGTCACCGGGCGGTATCGCCCCTGCCGCCGCCATCACGGCAAGCGCGATCGCCAAATCGAGCGCCGCCCCGTCCTTCCTCACGCCGGCGGGCGCCAGGTTGATCAGTATCCTATCGTTTGGAAACTTAAACCCGGAGTTACGAAACGCCGCGCGTACCCGTTCACGGGCCTCCCTTACGGCCCCGGCCGCCAGGCCGCTTATGTCAATACCGGGGATACCGCGCCTGATGTCGGCCTCAACCCGAATCACGATCCCTTCATAGCCGAAAGGATTGTACGTCATTATAAACATGAATACCTCTCTACAATACTTTTGGCGTAAGGCTTCTCCGTGATTCATTTTTTATTCGCAGTGGGGTTTAATTCTGCCATGGGGTCTAATACCCCGCCCCGTGGGGCGGTTCATTGCAGCCCCGTCCGGTTTGAGCCCCCGCCGGTAGTTCATTGCGCTTTTCGCGTAAAATACACAGGAAAATCGCCGCTGCCGCCTGTCCTGCAAACCGCCATGGGACCGGGTGTCGCGGCGGCCGGAGCTGCGCCCTGCACGGGCGGTAACGAGGCGGCGGGGGCGGCGGGAAAAGAAGGGGGCTGGCGGGTGAGTGTCCCTGCTTCCCCATAACGGGGTCTGACCCCGACCTCTCCGCCCGCTACAGTAATTTTACATTTACCGGTCTAGCATTGGCGAAAAAGCCGTTGGGTACGAAACGCGGGGATTGGAGGGGCAACCCAAGGGGCTTGCCTGGCGGAACCCCGTAAAGCCCGGGTTCCGGCACGAAGGGCCGGAAATGCGCCCAAAAATATCAAATCACCCCACGCCTACAGCCGCGTATGCAAGTTTCCCCTTTCGGACCCGACGGCAGAGCCGGAATTCTGCTTTGGGGATGCTACCGCGTAGCGGACTTTAAACCCGCTGGCGGGGGCAGGCCGACTTGTGTGAAACAGCAGGCCGGGCTAACATGGAAGGTGCATAGATTCGTGTTGGGCTTGTGGAGAATGTTTTGAGAGACGACATACTGATCAAGGCAGCGGACGTTTCGATAGTGTTTGGCGGACTTTGCGCGGTAAGCGAATTTTCCTGCGAGATAGTACGGGGCGAGCTTGTCGGGCTGATTGGCCCCAACGGTGCGGGAAAGACGACCTTGTTTAACATCCTGTCCGGTATATACGCGCCGACGACAGGCGAAATAAGGTTTTGGGACAGAGCGGGGCATTCCCACAGGCTGGGGGCGCTGAGTCCGGCGAGGCTTAACCGGGTTGGAATCGCCCGCACATTCCAAAATATCAGGCTGTTTGGAAATTTGAGCGTTGAGGACAATGTTAGAATCGCGCTGCATGAACAGCGTAATTCCGGCGCGATCGACGCGCTTTTCCGGCTGCCGCGTTTTTACAACGACGAGGAACTGATGTCGGAGAAAACCGGCAGCCTTCTCGCGCTGTTCAAAATCGAAGGTAAAAAACACGAGCTGGCGAAAAACCTGCCCTATGGTGATCAGCGTAAACTTGAGATAGCGAGGGCGCTGGCATCAAACCCTTCTCTGTTGCTGCTGGACGAACCTGCCGCGGGGATGAATCCCCAGGAAACGGAAGAACTTATGAAACTGATAAACACGGTGCGCCACAGCTTTAACCTTACCATCCTGTTGATAGAGCATGACATGCATTTTGTAATGGGCCTGTGCGAGCGGCTTATTGTGTTGGATTATGGCCGGATCATAGCGAACGGACTGCCCCGGAACATAAAACGCGATCCTGAGGTGATAAAGGCGTATTTCGGGGCCGCCGCGGTTTCCGGCTGAATATTGCGGGGAAAATCATGCTTGTTGTAAAGGATCTTGTTGTACATTACGGCTCTATCATGGCGTTGAAAGGTATTTCGTTTAACGTGAATAAGGGGGAGATCGTCTGTCTGATAGGCGCCAACGGCGCCGGCAAGACCACAACGCTGCACGGCGTTTCCGCCATCACAAAAAAAACGGGCGGCCAGGTTTTGCTCGAAGGGAAAGACATAACGCAGGCCAGGGCGGACAGGATTGTAAAGGCGGGTCTGGTGCAGGTTCCGGAAGGGAGGCGTGTATTCGCTAACCTGACGGTCAGGGAAAATTTGGAGATGGGGGCGTACACCCGCCGGGACAAGGCCGGGGTAGGGCGGGATATGGAGCTGGTATTCGCCATATTTCCGCGACTGAAAGAGAGGATTCGCCAGGCCGCGGGGACGCTTTCCGGGGGGGAACAGCAGATGCTGGCGATGGGGCGGGCGCTGATGGCGTCGCCCAAATTGCTTTTGCTGGATGAGCCGTCGATGGGTCTTGCGCCGATGCTGGTTGATGAAATTTTCGCGGTTATACGGCGTATCAGCCGTGACGGTACAACGATCCTGCTTGTGGAGCAAAACGCTTACAAGGCGCTTGAAATTGCGGACAGGGGCTGTATCATGGAGACGGGCGCTATAAAAAAAAGCGGCAAGGCCGCCGATTTGATGAAAGATCCGGCCATAATCGAAGCGTACCTTGGAGGTTAACGCCGCTTTACGCCGCCTGCCTTTACCATAGTACGCAATTTGGTATAAATTGAATGTATGACAGATGTCCACAATGATGTGCTTGAAGACGATGATTTTGATACCGTACTTTCACAGGACATTGATTTTGAGGGAACACTAACCTTTGAAAAATCTTTTTTGGTGCGTGGTAAAATAAATGGCACGATCGACGCGGTCGGCATCCTGCTTATTGACGAGAACGCACTGGTTGAAGCGGATATAAGGGCAGACAAAGTTATTATCAGGGGATCGGTGAAAGGAAATATTACCGCTACGGAGCGGGTCGAGATTACCCTGACCGGCAAACTGGAAGGAAACATAAGCTCGCCGGAGATTAGCATGGAGGCCGGCTGTTTCTTTAACGGCAAATGTACGATGATACAGAAAACGCGGCGCTAAAACACGGATGAAAAAAATCAATTTTTTTTTCAAATTTTTAATTATTTTTTCCGTGTCGTTGAACGGACAGACAAAACCGGACGCGCTTGCGGAATACCGGGTTGGCAATTACGCTAAGGCGGAGCTGCTTTGCCGCTCGGAAATAGCGGCGGACCGGCAAAACATGGACGCTTACGTGGTGTTATGCTGGGCTCTTGTAAAACTTGGCAAGTTTGACGAAGCCCGCTCCTTTGGCGAAACGGCGCTGGCCATGAACCCTTACGATGTACGCCTGATCGAGATAATGGGCGAGATCAGTTACTATCAGGGACGAAACAACATGGCTCTAAAATACTTCCAGGAATACATCAGCCTTGCCCCTGAAGGGCAGCGTATCGATATGGCCTACTATTATACCGGCGAAATATATATCAGGTTGGGGCGGTTCAGGTACGCCGATATAGCCTTGTCCACCGCGGTGCACTATTTGCCGGAAAACGCGCTCTGGCTTTCAAGACTTGCCTATGCGCGTGAAAATTCAGGCGAGCTTCAGGAAGCGGCGGCGGCCTACGAGAAAGCGCTGTCCCTTAATCCGGAGCTTGTGGACGCCAGGCGGGGACTCGATCGGGTACGCTCCGCGCTCGGCGGGCCTTAGCCGTTGGAAGTGGCCTTGCCTTCCGTCGCGTTCCAAACTTTAGGATGTAAACTGAATCGGTGCGAGACGGAAACGATCGCCGCCGCTTTTACAAAAGCGGGCTTTTCGATCACCGAGGATACGCGGGAGGCCTGCCTGCTCGTGGTTAACACCTGTTCCGTAACGTCGAAGGCGGAGCAGAAGGTGCGCGGGACGATTCGTGCCGCGCTGAGGCGGAATCCGGTTTGTCCGGTGATCGTTACAGGCTGCTACGCCGAAACTGACAGGGCGGGGCTGGAAGCGCTGGACTCGGCCGGCGGAGAGGGAGGGCGGCTGTTCGTTGTACCGGGTTCCCAAAAAAGCCGTATCATGGATCTGCCCGCCGCGCTTGCCGGTGAAGGAATCCGCGATATGGCCGCCCTGCGGGCGGCCATATCGCGTATCTGCCGCGCCGACGGCGGTGGATCTGCCGCGGACGTTTTCCGTTTTGCCGCCGGAGCCCCCGCCCTGCGGTCACGTACATTTTTGAAAATACAGGACGGCTGCGACAATTCCTGCGCGTACTGCCTTGTACACATCGCGCGCGGCGCGGCCCGGAGTCTGCCCCGCGAGACGGTTCTGGAACGTCTCCGCACCGCCGAATCGGGCGGTGCGGCGGAGGCGGTGCTGACCGGAGTGAACATAAGCCGGTGGAACGGCGCGGCAAACGGCGGCCTGCCGGAGCTGCTACGTGCCCTTGTTTCCGGTACAAAAGAGGTAGGCATACGGCTATCTTCGCTTGAACCGGATGTATTTACGGAAGACTTTTTTGCCGTTATACAAAACCCCCGAATCCGGCCGCACTTTCACATTTCGATTCAGTCGGGCAGCGCCGAAATTCTGGAAAGGATGGGACGTTTTTACGAACCGGAGTCCGTACTTGGGGCGATTCGGCGGCTTAGGGAGCTAAAAGACGATCCGTTCATAGCCTGCGACATGATAACCGGGTTTCCGGGCGAAACGGAAAAACATTTTTCAGAGACATACGCCTTTTGCGAGGCCGCCGCTTTTTCACAAATACACCCGTTTCCGTTTTCAAGGCGGCGCGGTACGGCGGCTTGGGACTATAAACCCCGTATCCCGGAGCGTGAAGCGGAAAAAAGGGTAAGTATTCTTAAAAATTACTCCATTTCAAGCCGAAAAAGATATATAGAGAGGTGGATTGGCAGGGATGTCGGCGGAATCTGCATATCGTTGCCGGCGCGGGGTGCGGGCGCGGCCGGGTTTGTTGAGATTTTGACGGATAACTACCTGCGGATTCGGGCACAGCTTCCGTGTGATTCAAGATTTTTGCCGCAAAAGGGCCGGCGGCTTGGCTGTAGAATCACCGCGCACGCGGAAGACGGGCATGACGGCGGGAGAGCGCCGTCCTTTGACGCCTGCGGAAAAATAATTGGGGGACTTTGTTGACGCATGTAAAGGCCGGTGCCGTGCGGGCAGGATGTAAATGAAGAAACAACTACCCACACTGTTATGTTTTTTCTCCGTCATGGGCGTTTATTGCCAGGAGCTTCCGTCCCGCATACAGCCGGTAAGCTTTCCCTTTGCGCGGGTTAACGCGCTTGGAGGAAACCATGTGGGGCTTGACGCCACCTTTTCAACTTTATTTGCGAATCCGGCGGCTTTTGCCGGCGCGAAACCTCAAAAAAACTTTGCTGAAATATCGTTTGACGTGGTAGACATCGATAGGGTTTACAAGTTGCTATCTACCAATGATCTAATTACAGAGGTGCGTGATGCGCTTACCGATCGTCTCGAGGCCAGGCTGGATTTTGGCGGCCCCATTGCCTTTGGAGGCGTGGGGCATAACTACGGCTGGGGGCTATTCAACGTTTTAAGGCTCGGCATTGCCTGGGAGAGTCAGGCAATCTATATGTTAAGCCCGACATTAAGCGAAGAATTCACGTTTGTCGGCGCATACGGATTCGGCCTGTACAGGGGCGATACGGCGCATCTGGATCTCGGCTTTACCGGAAAAATTTTTATACGAATGGGCTACACCGCGCAATCGATCTATTTACAGGAAACAAAATATTTATTGAACAACATGGTGGAAATGCCGTTTGAAATCCAGCTCGGATCGGGTTTTGACATAGGCCTACGTTGGACTCTGGCCGACTCACTGTCATTCGGCCTTGTTTTTTACGATCCGTTTGCGCCGGTACAGGTTACCAAATACAGCAG
The DNA here is from genome assembly GCA_031278295.1 of Spirochaetaceae bacterium. GTDB lineage: Bacteria > Spirochaetota > Spirochaetia > Treponematales > Breznakiellaceae > JAIRMY01. The sequence continues at coordinate 17,965 of JAITKQ010000069.1, forward strand.
GGTATCCAAGGTTTCCTCACAAGAGATGATAGCTCAGGGGACTGTTCCGGTAACGCCTCGCGCAAGCGCCGGAATTTCGTGGCGTATAGACTCTCCCTTCCTGCATTACTATTTTAGCGGTATTACACTGAGCTTTGACTATGCGGGCCTGCTGGAAAACCTGGCTGAAAATCCCCGCGATCCACTTTTAAATATCGCGGCGGGTATCGAGCTCAGGATCTTGGAAATCTTTTCGATACGCGGCGGTTTTTCCGGAATGCAGCCTGCCGGCGGCTTGGGCATCGATTTTACATTTATGAATATTGACCTTGCGGTTTATATGAAAGAATTGGGCGTCTTTTACAATGATTATAAAACGCTGGCCCTGACGGTGGATTTTTCGTTCCGCAAATAGCCGTCTTCCTGATGGAAGCTAGTTTTAACTGCCAAGTCCCTGCTATAATATCCCCATGTCCCAACAATTAGACAGGTTTACGGGCCTCCTGGAAAATATTTTCGAGATTAAAAAATCCGATCTGGACTTTGGCATCTACCGGATACTGAACATCCGCCGGAAGGAAATCCTCCAATTCCTGCGGGAAGACCTTCCCGTAAAAGTAAAAGCCATCATCGCCCCTGACGCGGAAGACCGGGAAAAACTCAGGGCCGAAAAAGCCCAGCTTGAAAAGCAGGCCTACGATTTTGGCGTGAAAGTCGAAAAAACCAAAAAAGCCGGACGCTATGCCGAACTCAAGTACCTGCTGGCCCAGGGAGCGGACCTGGAGAGCCTTGAGGCCGACGTCTATTCCCACCTGTACAATTTTTTTAACCGCTACTACGAGGAAGGGGATTTTATCTCCAAACGCCGTTACCGGGAGGGGGTCTACGCGATCCCCTACGAAGGCGAGGAAGTCAAACTCTACTGGGCAAACCACGATCAGTATTACATAAAGACAGGCGAAAACTTCAGGGACTATTCCTTTAAGGCCGAAGGTAAAACCGTCCATTTCCGCACCGTAAACGCTTCCACAGAACAGAACAACAACAAGGAAAACGGCGTCAAACGCTGCTTTATGCTCATGCCTCCGTCCAAAAACGCGGAGCATAAAACAATTGAAGCAAACGGCGACGATACCGAACTGACGATCCACTTTGTGTACGGAATGCCGGAAGAAAAAAGGAACTACAACGAAGAGAATTACAGCGCCATGTGTACGGCAATAGCCAAACGCCATAAGGCCTGGCTTTTTTTGACGGAGGCCCCAAAGGACCAAATGCCCCTGCTGGAAAAACACTATAACGCTTATGTTGCCAAAAATTCATTTGATTATTTTATCCACAAAGACTTACAGGGTTTTTTGACACGGGAATTGGACTTCTACATCAAAAATGAAGTTATCCATCTGGACGACATCGAAACCGCCAACGAAAAGCGCATGGGGTTCTGGCTTGCCAAGGCTAGGGCTATAAAGCATATCGGCGGCATAGTCATACGCTTTCTTGCCCGGATCGAGGAATTCCAGAAAAAGCTCTGGCTTAAAAAGAAGTTTATCGTTGATACCGGCTGGTGCATTACCCTGGACAAGATACCCCCGGTCTTTTATGAGGAGATCCGCAAAAACAAGGCCCAGGTACAGGAATGGATAGACCTGTACGCCGTTGACGACCTAAACGGCAACGGCGAATTAGGCTTACGGGAAAAATTTACCAAGCCCCCAAAGCCGGAATTTCTTGAACAGAATCAGAACCTGCCGGTAGACACCAAACATTTCAGCCGGGAATTTACAGAACGCCTTGTAGCCTCGATAGACAAGCTTGACGCGGAGACCAACGGTGTGTTGATACACGGCGAGAATTTTCAGGCGCTGAACCTGCTGCAGGAACGGTACAGGGAAAAGGTTGACTGTATATATATCGATCCGCCGTACAATACGTCGGCTTCCGAGATATTGTATAAAAACGGTTATAAAGACAGTTCGTGGCTGTCAATGATTTTTGACAGATGTGATATTTCAAAGAGGATTTTGCGCGATGACGGGGTCTTTGCGTTTGCCATTGATGATACGGAAGAAAAATATGCCCATAATTTGCTGGATACTGTATTCGGTAAAAATGAACTGGGAACTGTAGTCGTGCGAAATAATCCATCAGGCAGGCCGATGAAAACAGGCTTTGCTGTTTCACATGAATATACCCTGTTTTATTCAAAAAACCCTGATGTTGTTGTTTCAAAAATAGAACGTGATGAATCGCTGGACAAGCGTTACAAAGAACAGGATGAAAATGGTTATTTTATGTGGGAACTGCTAAGAAAGCGCGGATCTGACTCTGAGAGAGCGGATAGTCCCAAAGCCTATTATCCATTTTATTATGATGGTAAGACATTTAGATTGCCCAAAATGAAATGGAATGACTTTTCAAAAACCTGGGAAATTATTGAAGAACCAAAGAAGAATGAAATTGTATGCTGGCCCATAGATGAAAACGGAATACATCGACGATGGCGCTGGGGCGTTGAGACCGCGATGGAAAATCTGCCTGATCTGTTATACAAAGAAAATGGCGCCGGAACAGTGTATTACAAATACCGTCCGCCGGAAGGCCTGACGGTAAGCACTAACTGGATAGATTCAAAATACTCCTCTACGGAACACGGGACTGGTTATCTTAAAAAAATGTTTACGGACTATACCCTGTTTTCATATCCTAAATCCATATATGCTGTTGAAGATTCTTTGCGTGTAATGGGACTGAAAAACAACTGTTTAGCCCTGGACTACTTCGCCGGTTCCGGCACCACCGGACACGCCGTTATAAACCTGAACCGGCAGGACGGCGGCGGCCGCAAGTACATCCTTGTGGAAATGGGCGAATATTTCGATACCGTTACA
>JAITKQ010000139.1 GCA_031278295.1 Spirochaetaceae bacterium
GACGGTAATGGCTTTTGTTCCCCTCTCCCGGTCAGATTACCCTGTTTCTTGCCGCTATGTCAACCAGATCTCAAATCTTCGGAAATTTGCCCGTTTCCAAGCGTGACTGAATAGTTACAGCTAAAGTTACATTTTCATAATGTCTTACCCAGTCCTTTTCGGTTACATTTTGAAATGTCTCATCACGTCCCCGCCCCGCCCACCAGCGGGCCCCACATCCGCCCCGCCAGCGGGCTTCACATCCGCTACGCCCCCGCCAGCGGGTTTCACATCCGCTACGCCCCCGCCAGCGGGTTTCACATCCGCTACGCGGTAGCGTCCTGAAGGCGGGCTTCGGGTTCTGCCCTCGGGTCCGAAGGGGGCGGTAGGCATACGCGGCTGTAAGCGCGGGGTGGTTTGATGTTTTTGGGCGCATTTCCGGCACGAAGTGCCGGAAACCGGGCTTTGCGGGGTTCCGCTCCGCTACATTCGCTACGCGAACGCTACGCGCCCCTCCAATCCCTTGCCCGTTCCGTACCCGACGGCCCTTTCGCCAATGCCGGCAATGATAGGCCGGTAAATGTAAAATTAATGGTGCCGCTTCCTTGTTTGAATCCTTCGCTCCGGGGGAAGCCCTTACTTGAGAAAGAAGGGTGTCTGTTGTATAACAAGGTATGCTAGTTGAAGTTTGTTCCCCGACAATAAGGCGTAAAGAGATGGACGCCGTACTCACCGTGCTTGTAGAAGAAAAGATAGGACCGGGCGAACAGGCCGAGCGCTTGATACAGGCCGGGAGGGAGCGGCTGGGTTTCGATTACTGCCTGGCGCTGCGCAGCCCCGCCATAGCCCTGTTCTTTGCGCTCAAAGCGTTGAAAATGCCGCCGCGTTCCGGCGTGGCGATCTCCGCGTTGTCGCCTGAGTACTACCTCAGGGTGATAGAAGACCTCGGCCTCACCGCGGTTTTTTGCGATACCGGCGAGGCAAGCGCCTGCATGAACGCCAAAACCATAGGCGCGGCCGTCCCGGAGACCGCCGCTTCGGACCAAGCCGTGCGGGCCATAGTCCTGCACCACAACCTCGGTCTCATGCCGGACATGGAGGGGATTTCCGCCCTAGGGATACCCCTCATCGAGGACTGTTCCGCCGCCTATATGAGCGGTACGGGCGAAAAAAAGGCGGGCTCTTACGGCATTTTTACGGTGCTGGGGCTGGAAGAACGGGATATGCTTACAAGCGGCGGCGGTGCGCTGCTTTACGCCACCGATCGGCGCGGCGCGGCGGCGCTCCGCTCCGCCGGAGCGCCGCCGCCGGAATACGGACTTCCGGACATGAACGCCGCCATGGCCCTGGTCCAGTTCAGGGAAAGCGAAAAAAACCTGCAACGCCGGGCAAAAATCGCCGAGTTGTACGCACGCTCAGCCATGCTTCAGGGCCGCCACAAGATGTTTGCCTGTCCCGAAAACTTTGTATACAACAACTATGCCTTCGCGCTCGTCCTTGAAACCGGTATGAAGGATGTGATCGCTTACGCGAAACGCAAGGAGATTGTCGTTGAAAACGCCTTTGCCAAAACGCCGGCGGCCACAGGGCCGGTTAAACAGGACACTTGCCCCGCCGCCTGCTCAGTAAGCCTTAGAACGGCGCTTTTCCCCCTCTACCCAAGGCTGGGGGACGCCGCCGCGGCCCGCGTCGCAAAACTGATCCAGACGCTGCCCTAGGGCCGTGATCGCCCGCCGGCACAGCTGGCGGCCAACATAGCAGGCGCATGGCCCAAGGCCAGGTGTGGTATCGTTACAGGCAAGGCCGGGTGTTTTAAAAATGGAACCATTATGCTGATGTTCGACAGGCCGTTTTTTTTATTTGCCGTTTTTGCCGCGCCCTTTGTCTTTTTTGCCGCGCGGCGTATTTTTTGCGGCGCGTTCCGGCTGTCCCTTTCGCTGGGAACGCCCGGCGGGGATTCGTTTGCGCCGGCGTCCGGCTTTCGTTTTTTTACGTCTTTTCTGCTGTTTGTAGACTACGCCAGCGTCAGCCTGCTGCTGTTCGCGGCGGCTGGCCCCCAGCTGGTCAAACGCGAGACGGTTTGGCTTGACCGTGGGGCGGACATCCTTTTTGTGCTCGATTGCAGCCCCAGCATGGCCGGTATAGACATGAACGGAAAGAACCGCTTTGACACGGCGCGGGAACTTATACTGGATTTCGCCCAATCACGTCCGGCGGACGCGATTGGGCTTGCCGCGATCGGGAACGACGCGGCCCTGTTAATTCCGCCTACGGTCGATCGTAAGGCGCTGCTCGACCGGCTGGAACTGCTGTCTATCGGCGAGCTTGGGGACGGCACCGCGCTGGGCATGGCGCTCGCGCTGGCGGCGCTCCACATGCAACATTCCGTTTCGGCGCACAAGGCGGTTGTCCTTATCAGCGACGGCGAAAACAACGCGGGCGCGGTACACCCCTTAACGGCGGCGGCTGAACTGAAAACGCAGGGTACGGCGCTGTACGTTATAGGCGTAGGCAGATCCGGCGAGATACCGATAGATTATGTAGATCCGGTGACGAAGTTGCGCCGTACAGGCTCCTTTGAATCGCGTTACAGCTCCGAAAGTTTACGCGCCATAGCGGACGCCGCCGGCGGAGTTTTTCTTTACGCGCCTGGCCGGGACACGTTTTTGGCGGCCATCAGCGCGGTAGACAGGGCCGAGGCCGTAGTAAGCCGTAGCGCCGTCCGCAGCCGCAAGCAGGGCGTACACCTGCCATTCATCATGGCCGCGTTGATACTGGCCTGCTTCTCGCGCTTTTTTCGTACAATTCTCCTGGGAGCGACTGTATGACATTCGATCACCCCTCAATGCTTTTGCTGCTGTACGGCCTTGTACCGGTATGCATACTGATCGCTGTCAACTACAAAAGGCGTTTTGTGCGTATTTTTTCAGTTGTCGCGCCGCTTTCAACCATTTTTTACGGGGATATGGCTGAAAACGGCAGGAATCGGTTGAAGAAGCTGCCCGTACAGGCGGAATTGGGACTGCGCTACGCCGCTTCCTGCCTGCTGTTTATTGTTTTCTACATTTGCCTGTGTTTTGCCCTCTCCGGCCCCTGTTTCGGCGTACATTTTGTGAGGGAATTGCGTCAAGGCGCCGATGTTATGCTTGCCTTCGACCTGTCCCGCAGCATGAATGTAAAGGACACGGCCCCGCCCCCTCCGGCACCGGCCCCGTTGCCGGAGGGGGCGGGGCCGGTGGACGGGACGCCGGCCCCCATAAGCGGACGGCTGTCCTCGTCGCGGCTTGAACGTTCAAGCTATACGGCAAAAACCCTGCTTGAAAGCCTGCTTTCCGGAAAGGGGGGCCCGCAAAACATACGTTTCGGTGCGGCGCTGGGTAAGGGGGAGGCCATACTTGCCGTACCGCTGACCGATGATACGGAAGCGGTGTTTGCCATGCTTGACAGCCTCACCGGCCTTGAGATAACTTCCCGCGGTACGAATCTGGAAAAAATACTTGACGCGGCGGCCGGAGCCTTTCAGGACAACTTTCCCTCGGCGCGGTATCTCGTGCTGTTTTCCGACGGTGAGGCCTTGTCAGGTTCCATGTCGAACGCGGTTGAACGGCTGCGGGAGAGGGACATAACCTTGTTTACCGTCGGTGCCGGTTCAATTTACGGCGCCCCCGTACCGGAAGAAGTCTCGTTTGAATATCTTAATTCAGGCGGAACGCCGCCCGTTCCGATCACAAGCTATATGCGGCAGGATGCGCTTTCAGCCGCCGCCGAACGGACAGGCGGCGCTTTCATCGACGGAAATACGGAGGCGGCCCCGATTCTTGCCCGCCTGATCAACGAAAGCGGCAGGACGGACGCCGAATGGGGTTTCCGCGAAGAAAACAGCGCCAAATGGCATATATTCACAATAGCGGGCCTTGCCGCGTTTATTCTTTCAAAACTCTGTTTACTCAGGTTCAGGCGCGGACGGGCCGGGCGGTGAATATTCCTTTTCCGGACGCCTGGCTTGCCCGCCTTCCGTGTCATTATTGGGTGTTTTCAATTTTTTATAACCATACATTTTGAATATATCATTGATTTGCCGCGTTAGAACTTTTTTCTTGTGCCTTTCATTCCTGAACACGTTGTAATAATTGTTTTTATAATGTGCATTATACAGATTACCGTTGCTGGTCATAAACAGTAGGCCTGTGCCTTTCTTTTTGATCGACGTGATAATGCTGTCCATGTAAAAATCACCCGTTTTCAATGCCCGTATATATTCCACCGCGGCGTATTTTTGAACCAACATAATTCCATTCCTTCCCGTTTTCAGAAAAATAGTCATTCAGCCGCACAGACGCGGCCGGATGCTCGCGGGCTTTTATGACTTTTTCAACGAAAAAGTCATAAACCCTGTAAGTACGACAGTCTGCCAGGGCAACGCTGATTAACTTGAGGCCAATCATCGTCGCCCCAAGGAGAGAGCTCATTGGACTTGTTCAAGAACCTATTTGAATGTGGGCAAAAGCCCACGGGTTCTTGAACAGGTTTTTCAGCGGAAGTTGTTCAGAAACTGAGGTTTCTGAACAACT
>JAITKQ010000059.1 GCA_031278295.1 Spirochaetaceae bacterium
CGACCTGCCCATAGCTCTTGATTTTCGACTATGGTGGATTTTTTTGCTAATATCAATAGCGTAAATGCGGGAGCGCCGCCCAAAATAGGCATCCCCATGTCAACCCACAATCATTTGACACTATGTGATTTATAAGTTACGATTGTAACATGGAAATACGGGAAACGAAAACCTTCCGAAAATGGTTTTCGGAACTTCGGGATTTACAGGCCAAACATCGGATTTTTGCCAGAATTGAGCGTCTTGCCATTGGAAATCCCGGTGATGCAGCGCCGGTTGGCGGGGGCATATCAGAAATGCGTATTTTCTACGGGACGGGTTACCGGGTGTATTTCAAAGATACCGGGAAAAAAATCGTCATCCTGCTTTGCGGGGGTGATAAGTCGACCCAGAGCAGGGACATCGAAAAGGCCAAAGAATTGGCTAAGGGGTTTCAAGATGGAAAAGACATATAAATGGGATCCGGCATCCCACATAAAAACAAAGGAAGATGTGATAGGGTATCTTGAGGCGGTTCTTGAGGAAAATGATACCGAACTCCTCTTCCATGTGATTGGGGACATAGCCCGCTCCGAGGGGATGACACAGTTGGCCCGTGAATTGAACCTTTCAAGAGAAAGCCTTTACCGCTCTTTTTCAAAGAGCGGTAACCCGTCGTTTACCACGGTGATTAAGCTGCTTGACCTCCTTGGATACAGAATCGAGGTAAAACAAAAAACCGCCTAGGGCGCCGGCCGCTTAGAACCTCATCTCCGCCTTTACCGCAAACAGGAAGCGCGCGCCGCTCCGGACGGGGCCGAGTTCCCCGTAATCAGCGGAATCGCCGCTCGACGCGGAGCGGTCGAGCGGCGTTTGGGCGCTTAGGGTCAGCGTGAAACCCTGAAATAGGTTTGAGGTAAAACTTGCGATGGGGGTAAACGATGCGTCGTCAACGCAAAACAGCGCGGAAAGCGACAGGCTTGTAAAATCGCTTACGCTGTAACGCGCCATCCCGTACAGGTAATTGCTGTTTTTCCAGAGGCCGGAAGTAACGCTGTGAGCGCCGTTAAAAAGGTACTCGCACAGAAGGTAAAGATGAGCGCCCGCGACGGAATAATCAAACCCCACGCTTGCCGAAAGCTCATCGGCGCGTTTGATTGAGCCGAGCGCCGGGTTCAGGCTGTACAGGGCATCCAGCCAAAGCCCGGCGAAAGCGTCCCCCTTGAGCGAGAGTCCAAAGCGGTGAACGCCCTCCGGCGAGTCCGCCTCGCCGTCCGCCCCGTCCGGCGACTCGAAGGCGTACAGGGCCTGTACGCTCAGGGCTTTGAAGTGCCGCTCGCCTGAAAGCCCAGTCCTAAACGCGCCGCCGTCTATGGAGAACGGGTCGGCAGGGGCGGCGGCAAAGGCGCGAAGCGTCGAGTCGTCATCGGGATAGAACGAAAATAAGCCGCCGAGTATGGCGCGTGGGCGGGCGTCCGGGTAGAGCGGGTTCCGCGGATTAAAGAAATCGGACGGCGAAAACGCGTTCCCGTAACCAAAGGCAAGGCGCATGAGCCCCGCGTCAAGACCGGTCCTTTCGTTTGCGATGTGAAAGTACAACCGTTCAAGCTCGATTGACGCGGCATAATTCTGATTGCCGGCGGAATACAAGGCCGTTCCCGCCGGCATCTCCGCCGCCATAGCCGCGGCGGAGATGCCGGAAGCCGCCAAGCAGTTGAACGCGCCGTAAAAAACAGCGCTTTCGCCGACCCTGCCGCGCAGCCTTATGTTCGCGTACTCCTCTATGCCGTACACAAAGCCGCCCCCTCCCCCCTCTCCCAACTTTAGCGTGCTGTCAAGAAGCCCGGACACAGAAAGCCCGTCAGCCGCGTACAAGCCATTACCCAACGCAAAGCCCGGCGCGGCGCAAAATACAAACGCCAAAAAGTTTTTAATTGTCTTTTTCATTTTTACCGTTCCAGATTCCGCTGGCTAAAAATCGAGTCGGCTATAGGCTGGTCGAGAATCACGTTATCCATTACAAAAATCGTCCTGGAATTTTTACGCATCATATCGCGCATTTCGCTTTTTACCGGAAAACGCCGGCTGCCGAAAGCCCTCGCCTCGTCAAGCGTGTACTGCTTCAGCTTCGCGCCTGACAGCGCGTAAAGTTCATAACGCGCAAGGTCGCCGTTTTCTTTATCTATCCAGAGCGCGCGCTTTGGGTAACTTTCGGTCTTTGTCTTCGCCGCAAGCTCCAAAACCCAGCAGCCGCGCCCGTTAAAAACCTCGGAACCCGTTATCACGGGATTGTAACGGGCAGAGAGCGGCGCGTTCGTTACAACATCTTCGTATGACAAATCGGAACCCATCATAGATTCCTTTAACATCTGTCCGGAAATAAGCATCACCTCTTCCGTATCGGGCGAATACACATAAAGCCTGCCGTCTTTTTTCAGGTACTTTGTGCCGGCATCCTCAGGGTTCGTAAACTCAATAAAGCTGTCGTTGTTACTCCGCGCCCACGCCTTCATCTTTTTTACAAAGCGCTTTCCCTGATACTCAATTATCATCTGCCCCTCGTAATAAATTGTTGAATACACCTCGTTATCATCGACTCTTTTCAACAAATCCGCCGCCGCTGGAGTCTGCCCCGCCGCATACTCCGCAAAAACCACCGACAAAACAACCAAAACCCATTTCATTTTCATATATAGCCTCCATACATTTTCATTTTTCTAATGGGGAGGGGGAAGTCTCCCCCTACGCCCGCACTCTGGCAGCTACGCTGCCGCCGTTGCGGGCTGCCCCCTCTGCGGGGGACGCCCCCGCAACGCCCCCGTCAACACCGACAGCGGCAAGCCGCCTGCCGCCCCTCTCATTCGCGTACATTCGCGGTTCCAGCAAACCCCTCATTCATCTCCTAAGCGCCTCGACCGGTTCTATGTAAGCGCTTTTTAGGGACGGAATAACCGTGCATATTGACGATATGACGACGCCGAGCAAGAAACCCTGAGCTATGGTGAACCAGTCGAACTTCATACGCAGCGTTCCGCTCATAGGCATTTCCTTAAAGCCGCCGCCCGTCATAGCATTAAAATCTATCGGGAATAAAGACATTACAAAACTTGAGACTCCGCCGGCGGCGCAGCCTGCAAGAGCGCCCGCCGCGCTCAACAAAAACGCTTCCAAGAAAAAGACGAGCGTAATTTCACCCCTTGTCATGCCGAGACAGCCCATCATGCCGATTTCTTTTATACGCTCGTGGATAACCATTATCATCGTATTAACAATCAAAAAACTTGCGACGACAATAAACACAATGTACAGAAGCGCGTAAATGAGCATACTCTTGTCCATCAGCGCGACAAAATAATTATCATGCCAGTCGCGTATAACATTTCCGCTTCCCAAAAGATTAGCGAGCGCGGCGGCAGCGGCGGCGCTGTCTTTGTAATTTTCGACGTAAATAAATATTTGCTGCACGCCCCCGCCAAGCGTTAATAGGCGCTGAAGCCTGTCGAACTGAACGATGATAACGCCGTCGTCATACTTCAAATAATCAAAATTAAATATTCCGGTAACCACCGGCTTCCACATCTTGTCCGAAAACTGCGCCGATACGGTTTTAAGCGGAATATGATCGCCTGGTTTTATCCCCGTTTTTTCCGCCAGCCTTGTCCCGATCGCGCATTCGTTTGCGCCTGACGCGGGGTAGCGGCCTTCGACAAGCCCGCCGCCCCCTCTCGTCTTGTCAAAACTGTGAAACGCCGTCTCACCTTCTATGTCTATGCCCCAGAGCAGCGCGTGTTTTACCGTGCTGTCCTGTAGGGTCGCAAAGGCGGTAATACGCGGAAACACCGCCTTAACGCCGCCTACGCCTTCGATAACGCCCTTCAAAGCGGCAAAACTGATTCCGTCCGAAACCGGAAACCACGTCGGG
>JAITKQ010000062.1 GCA_031278295.1 Spirochaetaceae bacterium
AGGCGGGGGCTGACCCTTTTCGGAGGAAGCCGCGTTTAGGGTCAGCCCCCTGACCGGGAAGGCTGAGGAGGGGGCTGACCCCTTTCGGAGCAAGCTACGGCTGGGGTCAGCCCCCGGACAGGGGAGGCTGAGGCGGGGGCTGACCCTTTTCGGAGGAAGCCGCGTTTAGGGTCAGCCCCCGGACGGAGGAGGCTGCGGCTGGGGTCAGCCCCCGGACTGGGAAGGCTGCGGCTGGGGGTCAGCCCCCGTTATCAGGCGAAAGCGGGCTTTACGGGCAGACCTTGCGAGTCGTCCTTGCAAGCAGGACCAGGTTTGCCAAAGCAAACGCGGGAGCGTTTGCTTTGGCAAACCCCGGGTACAAGCGCCCCAAGCGCTTGTACCTGTACCTAATGCCCGGCAACCCGCTATAATGAGCCGGATGATAGAAGACTTAACGTTTGCGTTCAAAACTTTTCGCCGCAACAAGACGCGCACGGTACTCTCACTACTCGGCATCATAATAGGCGTCGCGTCCGTCATCGTGATTACCTCGATAGGCGAGAGCGCCCGGCAGAATGTAAAGGCCGCCTTCGGTTCTTCCGGCCTTAACCTGGTGCGTATTTCGGGTGGCTGGAGGATGCGGGCGGCAAATATCAGCTTTAACGATGCGTTCAAATCAAAATTGTTTGACGAAATCCCGCATATAAAACGGATATGGCCTGTCAATTCGGTAAGCGCTACGCTACGCAACAACGACAGCGACGTGAGCACATCGGGCAGTGCGGTAGAATACGGTTACCTTGAAATGTGCGGCCTCACGCTGGATTACGGGAACTATTTTTCGGTCTCCGACGATGTGCGGGGCGCCCAGGTAGCGGTACTCCAAAGCGATGTCGCAAAATCCCTGTTTCCGGAAGGCGACGCCGCCGGTAAAAAAATAGTCCTGATACACCAGGGGCAGTCCTTCAGTTTTACCGTTACCGGTGTTCTTGCCGAAACAAACGGGTTTTTTGAAAATTCTTCCATTTACCTCCCGCGCGGTTTCTACACAAAAAAGATTGAGCCCTCGCCCGCCGCGTCATCGCTTGTACTGGAAGCGGACAGCCAGAATCATGCCGTAGAGCTTACCGACGCGGTCCGCGCGTACATCGCCTCGCTCACCGGGGATGAGTACTCGGTCAACATCACGTCCATGAAGTCGGCGCTGTCCCAGTTCGAGTCGGTCTCCGGTACCATGAACCTTCTGCTTTCCGGCATAGCCGCCATTTCGCTGCTGGTCGGCGGCGTCGGCATCATGAACATCATGATAGTAACGGTAACAGAACGGAAAAAAGAAATCGGCATCCGCAAAGCGATTGGCGCGTCCGGCGCGGCGATACGGACACAATTCCTGGTCGAGGCGGCGGCGATCACCCTTACGGGCGGTCTTATAGGCATAGCGGCAGGCCTGTTGATAAGCCTCGGCGCAGTATACGTGATGAACTGGCCCTTTGTGGTAAACGGCCCGGCCTGCCTTGCCTCCTTCCTGTTCTCGGCCTTCATCGGCGTGTTCTTCGGCTTTAACCCAGCCTCCCGCGCCGCAAAACTGGACCCCGTCAGCGCCCTTCAGTCCCCCTAGCGCTTTGTCGCGCCCCGCGCGGTGTTGTCGTTCAAAATTAAACCGTAAAATTGCCGGGACGCGGAGGCCGGGACAGCAGCTTTACATTTACAAAAATTTTTCATGAAATTCGGGCGCATTTCCGGCCCTTCGTGCCGGAAATCGGGCTTTGCGGGGTTCCGCTATCGCTCCATTCCCTACGCGAACGCTACGCGCGAACGCTACGCGCCCCTCCAATCCCTTGCGCGTTTCGTACACGACCGTTTTTTCGCCAATGATAGACCGGTAAATGTAAAATTAATTAGACCGCGACGCGGGGCCTTGAAAATTTACACGGCATTCGTTACCTTTTATAAAAACAGTGGGGATATGGCTGTTTCTTTTATCCGTAACGCATCTTTAATTTTAGGGGAAAACACCCGATATTATCCACAAGAAGGGAGAATTTATGAAACTTAAATTTCGTCTTAGTTTAATAGTCATTGCTATTCTTACCGCGGTCGTCGGCATTGTTTCTGTGGTTTTGCTTCTCAAAGCGCGGGATATGCAGACTGAAACCGCCCAGAGTCAGATCATCAATCTTACAGGCATCGCGTCAAAGAATCTACAGATTAGTTTTGAGGCTTATTTGAACTCGCTCACGACCATTGCCAACATCATGGGAAATTATGAAGATGTCGCGGTGGTTGAACGCCGCGGAAACTTTGAAGATACTATGGAAGCCGCAGTTGCGGCAGACAACAACATGATAGGTATGTTTACGGTTTGGAAACCCGGTACCATAGACTCCAACCCCGAACCCTTCGATCCGCTTTTTTCAAAGCGTTTCGACACTACCGTTGGACGGTACCGCTGGCGGGACGAAGAAAATCTCGAAACCATATACGTTTCGATGTCCGATCAAACAAATATATCTGACGTTATGAGCAGCAAATTCAAGGGAAATGATATTAATATAATACGAATAACCACTCCTATCAAAAACTCCAGAACGAAACAGGTAGTCGGCATAGTGGGGGTAAACATCGATCTTGCATACGCGGAAAAACTTATTTCCGAGGCAGCCACGTTCAAAAGAGTCGGTTATGCCAACGCCCGCCTTGTAATGTATTCCAGAAACGGCACGATAGTGTCGCACTACGACGCGGCTATGATCGGGAAAAGAATCACCGATCCGGAATCACTGAAGGTCCTGGGCGAGAAAGCGGTTGACGATACCCTCGAAACCCTGCGTACAAACGAAGCCAATGTCGGGCAGAACGAGGGGCGTTTCTTTGCCTCATACCCCTTCAAAATCGGAGATGCCAAAGAGTCGATGACCGTGCTTTCCTCAGTGCCTACCGCGGACGTATTTTCCGCGATAACGGACATGACGAGGTTTACAATCATCATCACGGCGCTGATGATAGTGGCGGCCGCGGTGATCATCTGGTTTGTATCGGGCAGCATCGCCAAGCGTATCGTCGTTGTCGGTCTTAGGATGAAAGATATAGCCCAGGGCGAAGGCGACCTTACCAGCCGAATCACGATAAACGCCAATGACGAAATCGGGGAAATGGGCGGCTATTTCAACCAAACTATGGAAAAAATCCAGAGTTTGGTTAAAGCGATCAAGAATCAAACGGTTACGCTTTCCGATATTGGCAACGAACTTGCCTCGAACATGACGGAAACGGCGGCGGCGATAAACGAAATCACCTCCAACATCCAGAGCATCAAAGGCCAGGTCGTGAATCAGTCCGCCTCCGTTACCGAGACCAACGCTACGATGGAGCAGATAACGCTGAATCTGGACAAACTTAACGGGCTTGTAGAAAAACAGACCGCCAACGTTTCCCAGTCGTCCAGCGCTGTTGAGCAGATGCTGGCAAACATACAGTCGGTAACGCAGACCCTGGTTAAAAACGGCGATAATGTAAAAGAATTGGCGGACGCCTCCGAGGTGGGCCGCAGCGGGCTACAGGATGTGGCGGCGGACATTCAGCAGATTGCCCGCGAATCGGAGGGCTTGCTCGAAATCAACGCCGTTATGGAAAACATAGCGAGCCAGACCAACCTGCTGTCGATGAACGCGGCGATCGAGGCGGCCCACGCGGGCGAGGCGGGCAAGGGTTTCGCCGTTGTCGCCGATGAAATTCGTAAACTTGCCGAATCCTCAGGGGAGCAGTCCAAGACCATATCTACCGTACTGAAAAAAATTAAAGACAGCATAGACAAGATCACCCGTTCAACGGACGCGGTTTTGAACAAATTCGAGGCGATAGACACCGGGGTAAGGACGGTTTCGGACCAGGAAGAAAATATCCGTAACGCGATGGAGGAGCAGAGCGCCGGCAGCCAGCAGATTCTCGAGGCGATAAGCCAGTTGAACGAGGTTACGCAGATGGTCAAGTCCAGTTCCAAGGAGATGCTGGAAGGAAGCCGCGAGGTTATCAACGAGAGCAAAAACCTGGGCCATGTAACGCAGGAGCTCGAAAACGGCATGAACGAGATGGCTACAGGCGCGGAACAGATAAACACGGCGGTAAACCGTGTAAACGAAATCAGCGTAGAAAACAAGACCAATATTGATGTACTGGTACGCGAAGTCAGCAAATTCAAAGTAGAGTAACGGACAAAAGGTTTGAAACCCGCCCGTTTGCGCCGGCGGATTTTTAGAAAATCGCAATTCCCTATCTGTAGGGAATTGCGTTAAAATTATTTAAGTTTAGGAGGAAAATATGGAATTAAAAGGTTCAAAAACGGAAGCGAATCTACAGGCCGCGTTTGCAGGGGAATCGCAGGCGCGTAACAAGTACACGTACTATGCGTCCAAGGCGGCAAAGGAAGGCTATGAGCAGATCGCCGCGATCTTCCTGGAGAGCGCCGAAAACGAGAAGGAACACGCGAAGATGTGGTTCAAGGCGCTTCACGGCGATGCGGTGCCGGACACCGTGACAAACCTCAAGGATGCGGCGGACGGTGAAAATTACGAGTGGACCGATATGTACGACAGCTTTGCGAAGACCGCCCGCGAGGAAGGCTTTACAAAGATCGCGACGTTGTTTGAGGGTGTCGGAGAGGTGGAAAAGGAGCACGAGGCGCGTTACCGCAAACTTCTTGCCAACATCGAAAACGACCTCGTATTCTCGCGTGACGGCGACGCCATTTGGCAGTGTAGAAACTGCGGACACATAGCGATCGGCAAAAAAGCGCCGGAAGTCTGTCCCGTATGCTCGCACCCCAAGGCTTACTTCCAGATAAGACCTGAAAACTATTAAACTTGTTTCGGTGCCCGGCTGGCTCCGGAACAGCCCCTGTTGACAGTGCGCCCCACCCGCTTGACAAAGATCCGCAAGGCTTCGGGCTAGGGGGTACTAAGTGTGCACGGGCTTATACATCATTTGGGAAATAATACCGGGAATATCCGTAAAAAGTGAAAAAAACAAGCCTTATAACGATAGCACTCTTTTTTGGCACCGTACTGTACGGGCAGGAAGCCGCCGAAAACAAACCGGGTTTAGGCGGTTTTTTTCTTGCGACAGGTGAAAATATACTGAGCAATACGCTTCTGTACCTGGCAAACCGCTATATCGCGCACGAAGCGTGGGCGCAGGTAGACGGGGACTCGATACGGGACAACATTACCGGCGGATGGGAATGGGACCATGACGAGTACTTTACAAACCAGTTTGGCCACCCCTATCAGGGTTCGGTCTACCACACGGCGGCCCGGTCAAACGGATTTGGCTTTTACCAGGCGGCGCTGTTTGATATATTTGGCAGTTTGTCGTGGGAAATCGTTTTTGAAACAAATATGCCGTCCATAAACGATCTGATTTCCACCACCCTGGGCGGCGCGGCGCTCGGTGAAATGTTCCACCGCCTGTATAAGGAAACCGCGGGCCCGTTTGTCGTACTGGTAAGTCCGATTGACACGATTAACGGCCCGATCCTGTCATCCGGACGCAAAAATCAACATACAAACAATATTTACGCGCTCAAATTTGCCGCGGGAGTCGGATACACCTATGCAGGACAGTCAAGCGAACGGAAAAAATACGGCGGCACCGTGAATTTAAGTACGCTTCACGTGGCTTCTACGGATCTTACCTGCACCGTTGTATACGGGGACCCTTTTGTACAGCACAGCGTCATACCGTACAATCATTTTGAATTGTTGCTTTATGCTAATCTCGGCCTTCCGTTCTGGTATAATTTAAAACTTTTATCAGACGCCTACATGGTTTCGTTTTCCGTAATTGATACGGAAAACAGGCGGGCAAGTACCGGCTTAACCATGCATTACGACCTTTTTACGGACAGGCATATTGATTTTTTCAGCCAGGCCTTTGACTGGACCTACAAACACAGCAGGTCTTTTCAAAGCGGCGTTGAAATGGAATTCAGGGGGCATGTAGGCTGGACGGTTTTGGGTGTTGACGCATTTTGCGCTAACGATGAATACCCCGGCCTACGCAAAACGGAAAATAATTATGGAACCGGCCTAAACATAAAACTAATTTTTTCGGTAAAAAAACCCCGTTACGGCTCATTTGAGCTAAAGGCGTATACTTACGAAATTTTTAACATATTCCGAAACGGAAATATGGATACAGGAGCTGACTTTTTTATGTTTTTTGCCGCCGACTACTATTTCCCGCTTTGGGGAAACACGGTCATAGGGATTGCATCCTCCTCGTTATGGTACAAATCCGTCTATGACAGCCTGCCCGATAGACAAAGATTGACTCATGACGCCAAGCTGTACATCGCGTGGGTAAAATAATAGAGTTGTTCAGAAACCTCAGTTTCTGAACAACTTCCGCTGAAAAAAAGGCAAAATGCTTTGCATTTTGCAAGACTTGTTCAAGAACCCGTGGGCTTTTGCCCACATTCAAA
>JAITKQ010000070.1 GCA_031278295.1 Spirochaetaceae bacterium
CCTATTTGAATGTGGGCAAAAGCCCACGGGTTCTTGAACAAGTCTTGCAAAATGCAAAGCATTTTGCCTTTTTTCAGCGGAAGTTGTTCAGAAACTGAGGTTTCTGAACAACTCTATTACCAAAATATCCTGGCTTATGGATGAACGGCAGGCCGCCTTCATGCCGCACAAAAAACGGACGGCAAGGTCCGTTCCGGCCCGCAAGGGCCGGCCAATCACAGTTACGCTATAGTGGGGATTTTCACCCGCTTCCTTTGGTACAGAAAGTTAATCTATCGCGTAATTTTTTTTTTGTCAAGGGAGCGCTGCGATGGGTGCGCGGTAATTTTACATTTACCTGTCTATCATTGCCGGCATTGCCGCATTGCCGAAAAAGCCGTGTACGGAACGCGCAAGGGAATGGAGGGGCAACCCAAGGGGCTTGCCTGGCGGAACCCCGCAAAGCCCGGTTTCCGGCAGGGCCGGAAATGCGCCCGAATTACATGAAAAATTTTTATAAATGTAGAATTGCCGGGCTAATACCCCGCTGGCGGGGCGTACATTCGCGGTTCCTGAAATATCAAATCAGCCCCCGCTTACAGCCGCGTATGCCTATCGCCTCTTTCGGACCCGACGGCAGAACCCGAAGCCCGCCTGCGGGATGCTACCGCGTAGCGGATGTGAAACCCGCTGGCGGGCGCGTATGCCTATCGCCCCTTTCGGACCTGACGGCAGAACCTGAAGCCCGCCTGCGGGATGCTACCGCGTAGCGGGCGTGAAACCCACTGGTGGGGCGGATGTGAGACCCGCTGGCGGGGCTGGTGGGGCTTTTCCGAAGAGCGTTAAGCTGATAGAGTGGACCTATGCGGACAGTTGATTTACTCATTGTGGGGGCGGGGCCGGCAGGTCTGAGCGCGGCGCAGTACGCGGCCCGTTCAGCCTTGAGCGTTCTTGTGGTCGAGATGGCTTCGGTAGGCGGCGAAATGCTAAACATAGACAGGCTGGAGAACTATCCGGGACGTGGTGGGGATAGCGGGGAAACGCTTGCCGGGGCTATGCGCGCACAGGCGGAGGAGGCCGGTGCCGAATTCGTTGCGGGAAGAGTTCAAAGCCTTGCGGAAAACGGGGCGGGCGGCTTTACGCTCGGCTTTGACGACTACAGGGAAACCGCAGCTTCCGCCGGCCAAATACAGGCCGGTGCGGTGATAATCGCGGCGGGGGCGGGCAGGAAGAGGCTGGGTGTACCCGGCGAAGCGGAATTGTTCGGGTGCGGCGTGTCGTACTGCGCTACCTGTGACGGCCCGTTTTTCAAAAACAAAAAAATTTTTGTTGTTGGAGGCGGGGATGCGGCCTGCGACGAGGCGCGTCTCCTGTCCCGTATCAGCCCGAACGTTCACCTGGTACACAGGCGCGGCGTTTTTCGGGCGCAGAAGGCCGTTGCGGCCCGTGTGCTGGACAATCCGGCGGTAAGAGTCCGTTTTGATACGGCCCTGACAGGGATAAAGGGCGATCAAAAGGTGGAGGCCGTCCTGCTTGAGGATCTGAAGAGCGGAAAAGCGAGCGAGGAAAGGGCGGATGCCGTCTTTATTTTCGTAGGGATAGTGCCGCGTAGCGAACTTGCGGCGTCTGCCGCGCTTAAACCGTGTCCCGTCCTCGATGCCGCCGGCTTCATAGTAACGGATCAGTGCATGGCGACGGCGGCGACAGGCATATTTGCCGCCGGGGACGTGCGGTCTTCCCCGTTCCGGCAGGTGGTAACGGCGGCGGGCGATGGAGCGATAGCGGCGCATAGCGCGGCAAAATACCTTGAAGACAGGGGCCGTTGATGGACGCCAAAACGGTACAGGAACTTAAGGCCCGCCTGCCGGTCATAGCCGCCAACAGACGTCGTAACTTTAAACCGCTCAAGACGGCGGCGTTGGTTTACCTGCTTTTTGCGGCGGCTGACGGTTTCGCGCTCAATTTTTTTGACGATGGGGATGTGGAGGAACTTGCCTCGGCCCTTATTGACGCGATGAGCGACGAGGACGCGCTTGCCCAGACCTTTATGCTGGGCTGGCGCGATACTGCGGAGGGCGGTCCGTCCCTGCTGATACAGGAATGGATAAGCAGGCGGCGCGTAGGCGCCGTTAAGGTTTTCGGCTGGAACACGGCGGATACACCGCAGCTTGCCGATAACATAGGGATTCTTCAGCGTTTGTCCGCCAAGAATCCGTATTCGACGCCGCTTCTTGTCGCCACCGATCAGGAAGGAGGGCTTGTACGGCATGTAAAAGGGGATACGAGCGATACGCCCGGCGCGATGGCGATAGGCGCGTCCGGTTTTCCGGAAGATGCGTATAATTCCGGTTACTACATAGGGCGGGAGCTTTCCGTGCTGGGCATCAACATGAATTTCGCCCCCACTGTGGACCTGTACACGAACCACAGTTCCGTACTGATAGGCCCGCGTTCTTTCGGGGACTACCCCGAATACGCCGGGATAATGGGGATAGCCTTCGCCAGGGGGCTGCTGGCATCAGGCGTGATTCCGACGGCCAAACATTTTCCCGGGCACGGCGATACCGAGCTTGATTCCCACGGCGTACTGCCAAGCATAGACGCCACCTTTGATGTGCTGTGGAACCGGGAACTGGTACCGTACCGCATGATGGCAAAGGAAGGGCTGCCTGCGGTGATGAGCGGTCACATAGCCTTCCCGAACACCGCCGCCGCCGCCGGGCCCGCCTCGCTGTCAAAATGGTTTCTGGGCGATGTGTTGAGGGACAGGGTAGGTTTTAAGGGTCTCGTTATCACGGACGACATGATCATGAACGGCGCTACGACGAGCACGGGCAGCCTGTCGCTTGCGGCAAAACAGGCGCTGCTTGCGGGAAACGACATCATCATGATGAGCAGTACGCCGGCGCTGAACGATCCGGTCTGGGTGAATCTGCTCGATGCCATGAGGGCGGAGCCTGAGTTTATGGCCCGGGTAAGGGACGCCGCGCGCCGTGTCATGGGCGTAAAACTAAAATACCTGCGCGGTGAAAAAGCCGTTCCGCTGGTACCGGACATGGCGCGGGTGCGGAACGGGATACCGGACAGGGAAGGCACCGTGTTTTTCCAAGGTTTGGCGGCCCGTTCGGTAACATTGATCAAGGACAACGGGGGTTTAATCCCGCTTACCGGCGAAAAGGCGGGGCGTCTGTTTTTGGCGGGGCAGAATCTTGATTTTTTTACGCTTGGCAGGAAGTATTTCGACAATGTGTCGTCTTACTGGTACAGCGCGCCCGTTTCGGATGACCTGATACAGCGTGTGCGTCTGGCGGATACGATTATTTTTTACCTTTCCAGCCGCGAAGGGATAGAGGTACTTCGCAGTTTCCGTCCGCTTGGCAAGAAGATCATCGTGCTTTCCGTACTGAGTCCGGCCTATCTTAACGAAGTTCCCTGGGTTGACGCGGCGCTTGCCGTTTATGGAAATTCTTCCGACTCGCTTTTGGCCGGGTTTTCGGCAATTTTAGGTAAAATTCCGGCGAAAGGCTCTGTTCCTTTTGAGTTAAACGGCCGATAAACCAGTAAAATGGAAAAATTCCCGCTACGCCGCTGGTGGAAAGCGCATGAAATTGAACGTATCTGGCCGGAAACGCTGCTACGAATGAAGGAAATTTACTATGTGGCGGCCTGTTCCCGATTCAGGACGATGAATTTTGTCAAGGATCACGCCTGGGTACTTACATCGGGAGGCATGGGGGCGAGCGCCATGCTGCTACACAGCAGGGGTTCTCTGTTTCCCGTGTTTAACGGCAAAACAGATATAACGCTGCCTTCCTTCCTTGTGCGGGCGCTCAAGAATATCACGATTTATTCGTTGCAGGGTCTGGCGGAGGAAGTGGAAACTCTTGAAGCGCTGCTACTGCCCCTAGGTCTGCGCAGCCGTGAAACAGTCAACTTCAAACTTATGGCGCTGGAAAAAAGCCCGAAGGCCGTAAAGGTGCCGGAAGGCATCACGTTACGCCTGGCCGAAAGGAGCGATCTTGACGCGCTGCTGCCGCTTCAGGCCGCCTACGAAAAGGAAGAAGTGCTACCCGCCGGCTCAATTTTCAACATTCGCGGTTGCCGCTACAACCTTGAACGGATAATCGCGGAGGAAAAAATGCTGGTGGCGATGATTGACAAGCGGATAGCCGCCAGGATAAATACAAACGCCGAATCGTATTCGCGCTGTCAGATCGGCGGCGTCTATGTTTTGCCCGAATACAGGGGGCGTGGCATCGCAAGCTGTATTACCGCCGCGTTCAGCCGGTTTTTGCTTGCCGAAAACAGGGGCGTAAATCTTTT
>JAITKQ010000092.1 GCA_031278295.1 Spirochaetaceae bacterium
AATTAACCGCCTAAAGGCGGTGGTGGACTTCTCCCATGCCGAGCGTTCCTGCGGGTTTACTTTACGGGCTTCCCCACAGTAATTTTACATTTACCAGTATATCATTGGCGAAAAAACGGCCGTGTACGAAACGCGGGGATTGGAGGGGCGCGAAGCGTTCTCGCGAAGCCTTCGTGGAGGGAATGGAGGGGCAACCCAAGGGGCTTGCCTGGCGGAATCCCGCAAAGCCCGGTTTCCGGCACGAAGGGCCGGAAATGCGCCCAAATTACATGAAAAATTTTTGTATTGGGAAATAGTTATGTTGGAGGCAAAATGACGCTTAATTTTTTTTGCCTTTTTGCTATAATTATTGCATGATGCGGGAACGCTACCTTAGCCTGCTGTTCGACATACCGGTAAAACAGGCCTTCACGTACCGTGACTGCGAGGCGGGCGAGGGGGAACTTGGCAAACGTGCAATGGCGGACTTTGGCAGGCGGCAGGCGGCGGGCTTCATTACCTCCGTTTCCGGCGAAGCGCCCGCCGGCATAGACCCGGCCAAAATAAAAACCATCCGCCGCGTGATAGACCCGGAGCCCTTGTTCGGTGCGGAAGACCTGGCCCTTGCCGGGTGGATGGCCGCGTACTACTTCTGCTCGACAGGGGAGGCGCTTGCCGCGATGATCCCCTCCGGCAGGCGGGCCTCCGGTTTCGCTTCTTTCGGCGCGGACGACATCGACGATGAGGGCATGGGCGGACTGCCGTTATCCGCCGAGCAGAAGGCCGCCCTGGACGCAGTATGCGCCGCTTCGGAGGCGGACGGGAGCGGGGGCGCCAGGCTGCCTTTCTACCTGTACGGCATCACCGGTTCAGGCAAGACGGAAGTCTTTCTGCGGACGGCGGAGTTCATGCTGAACAAAGGAAAATCCGTCATCTACCTTGTGCCCGAAATCGCGCTAAGCCGCCAGACCGCCGAAGCTATAGGGAAGCGTTTCGGCGGCGCGGCGGCAACCCTGCACTCAAGGCTGAGTCCTTCCCAACGGCTTGCCGAGTGGGTCAGGATACGCCGGGGCGAGGCGCCCATAGTCGTGGGGCCGCGTAGCGCGGTATTCGCCCCGGTAAAGAACCTTGGCCTTGTCATAATAGACGAGG
Source organism: Spirochaetaceae bacterium (assembly GCA_031278295.1). GTDB lineage: Bacteria > Spirochaetota > Spirochaetia > Treponematales > Breznakiellaceae > JAIRMY01. The sequence goes on from JAITKQ010000092.1 coordinate 1,132, forward strand.
AACATGACGGTTCGTACAAGTCCGGCAGTTCGCCGCGCTACCACGGGCGGCAGGTGGCGATGAGGCGTTGCGCGGTAAGCGGGGCGGCGCTCATAATGGGGTCGGCAACCCCCTCCGCCGAGGCGTGGAAGCTGATGGAAGAAGGAAAAATCAGGCGGCTGTGCCTGAGTACGCGGCTTTCAGGCGGTTCTATCCCCGAAATCAAGACGATAAGCCTGGCGCAAAGCCCGGGCTGCCTTTCGCGGGAACTTAAACGGGAAATCCGCGAGACGGCGAACATGGGCCGGCAGACCATACTTTTTCTGAACAGGCGCGGTTTCGCGTACTTTTACCACTGCGACAACTGCGGTTTTGAGCTGACCTGCAAACGTTGCTCCGTTTCGCTGACATGGCACAAGGAAAGAGGCCGTGCCGTCTGCCACTACTGCGGCTATGAGACTTCTCCGCCCCGTGCCTGCCCCTCCTGCGGTTCTCTGGAAGCGGGTTTTCGCGGTTTCGGCACGGAGATGATAGAGGAAGAAGTCCGCCGCGCCTTCCCCGGCCTCCGGCTAAGGCGTGTTGACGCGGACACAGCCGCAAAAAAGGGCGGAAGCCTTGAGGAAAGCCTTGCCATGTTCCGTGCGGGCGCGGTGGACATACTTTTGGGGACGCAGATGGTCGCCAAGGGGCTTAACTTTCCCGGCGTACGGCTTGTCGGCGTCGTGCTTGCCGATACCGGCCTCCACCTCCCAGACTTCCGCGCCGCCGAACGGACATTTTCGCTTTTGGTGCAGGTAGCCGGCCGTGCGGGACGCTACTTTCCGGACGGAAAGGTGCTGGTTCAAACCCTCCGTCCGCAGGACCCGGTTATAGTCCGCGCCTGCGCCCTTGATGTGGAAGGCTTCTTCGCCGCAGAACTCGGGCAGCGGGAACAACTCGGCTTTCCACCGTACTCACGGTTGATACGCTTTACGCTGAGAAGCCGGAGTCCCGGCAGGACTACGGCCGCCGCCCACCGTCTGTTCCAGCTTTGCCGCGCCGTCCTGCCGCCGGACTCAGGGATACTCGGCCCCGCGGAATGCCCCATCGCGCTGATAGCCGGAAACTACCGCGTCCAACTCATGCTCCGTGGCGGCGCCATGTCCGGCCTCCACGCGGCGGCGGGACAGGCGATCGCGGCCTATGAACGAGGCAGGGACGCAAGCGTCTACCTTGAAATAGACGTAGACCCGGTAAGCATGCTGTAGGGGGGGGGGGTATGCGCTACGGTCAACAACATGGCGATTTGGCCGAAAACGGCGGCGGTTTTTTCTTAATGAGGCATTTCGTAGCCCCCCCCCCCCCCCACCCGTTTCAGACTTGCCGTCTTCCACTACCCCCTCTCCCGGGCGCGCCGCCGTCCACGGACAGGACAGGCTTGACCGCGCCCGCGTTGACGGTGCTTGCGCCCTTCAGGGTGATGAGGCCTTTAAGATCCCCGCTAAGGCCGTCCCCGTCGATGCTGATGGCTTTCGCGGCACCGGGAACCGCCGGGGGCACTTAGAGCCGGTAGCGTAGAGAAACGTTTACCGAACGGCCGTCCACGGGATACAAAGTATACACCCATGCGTTTGTGACATAAGAATCAAAATAAGTTGTCCCATACACAGCGGTGTGAGTATCCAGCAGATTCTTCGCGCTTACTTGCAGCGAGAAGCGCCCCCCATCCCTGTCCAGCGCAAAACGCGCCCGTGCGCCCAACAGAAACCAGGCGTCCATCGGGTCAGCGGCATTTGCTACATCCTGCCCGTAGTAACAGCCGCTTGCGAACTCAAAGTCAGGACCGAAGGAAAGGCCGACCGGGAGATTCACCATGATGTTAGCGTAGAATTTGTGGGCGGGAACGAGAGGAACGTGTTTGTCCTTGTTGACGCCGTCAACGAAAACGGCGTCAACATACGAATAGGAAAGCTCCACAGAAAGCAGGTCTACCGGGGCGGCGGACAAACCGATATTGACCCCGATGCGCCGGGTTTTATCCATATTTACGTTTGCGTATGCCTCATTATCGTAAGCGATTTCATCCTCAAGCCGCATGAAAAAGAAGCCCGCGTCAAGCCGCGCGATCTTTCCCAGTCGGTACGCAAGCCCCGCCTCCGCGTTAAACCCTTTTTCCGGCTCCAGATCGAGGTTAAATTTGTTTTCATAGCCCGAATACTGCGCCTGTTCGTCGATAAAGGGATAGCGGAAAAGCGATGAGTATTTCGCGTACAGCTTCAACCCAGGTATAGGGTTGAAGGCCGCCCCCGCGTCATACACAAAGGCACCCGACTGCCTGCCCTCATCAACCGATCCGTCCTCCGTCTTTGCCGCTATGCGCGCCGTGTCAAAGCGCAGCCCGGCGGAAAGCGAAAGGCGGGAGAGCGGGTCAAAACGCGCCGTAAGGTAAGGCCCCAGCGTCCACTCGGACGCGGTTGCGCTGCTGCCGGCGGATTTTGTTTTACGCTCCTTATCGGCATAGCTTTCCACATCCTGACTCGCCAGGTAGAAGTCGAGGCCGGCCAGCAGGCGTAGCGGCATCCCCGCGAGCGCGGTGTTGGCGACGGCCTGCGGCCTTGCTTCAAACGTGTTGGTGTTCCGCTCGGTGAATGAAGGATAAGAGACCATGTCGCTTTTGATAAACTTGCCGGTATAGGAGAGCGGCAGGCTGATTTCCAGTATACCGCCGGGAACCCATTGGAGGCCTACATCGCCGCCGAAATGCCGTTCCGTGTTTTCATCGTTGTAATTGACCGCCTGCGCCGGGTCGTGATCAAACTCTTCTTTGGTTAATCCGCCGGGGAGCCGGTAGTACAGATCGGCGAAGGCTACCCTGATGTCGAGCCGTAGCGTATCGGACAGGAATACGCCCGCGCCGCCTGTCAGGTTGGTCGTCTGCGCCCCCTGCCGCTCGCGGTAACCGTCCGTCCCGGTATGTTCGGCGGACAGGGAAAAATTACCCCAACGCGCCGGTTCGAAGTGGGCGGCGGAGAATTTGTTAAAAATGAAACTGCCGCCCGCTATTTCCAGCACGGTCAGCCGTTCGCCGCCCTTCCTCGTGATGATGTTGATCACCCCGCCGGCGGCGTTGTTGCCGTAGCGGACGCTCGCGCTGCCGTCCAGTACCTCGATGCGCTCGATGTTCGCAAGCGGGATGGCGTTCCAGTTTGAAACGCTCATATCGGGGTTGTTTACCTTGCGCCCGTCAACCAGTACCAAGACCCGCCCGGAAGCGTTTTCGCCGAATCCCCGCATCGAGACAGCCTCTGAACCGGGCCCGGACATCCCGCCTGAAAACCGTACGCCGGGTACAGTTGCCAGTACGTCAACGACGCTCAACGCGCCCGATTCGGCGATGTCTTCCGCCGTTATCACCGTAAGCCGCGCGGGAACCGACGCGGCGTCCTCCGGCACCCTGCTCGCCGTGATGACAAGCTCGTCTTCCGCCGCGCCGTAATCGAGGTAATCCCCGTCATCTTCTGAAACGGCGCCGGAATTCTGCGCGAACATCGGCGCGGAACAGACAAGGCCGGACAAAAAAATGAAAAACAAAAAACGAAGCATGATGCCTCCTTTTCAACAGACGGGTATTTATTTTAACCACGCCTGAAATTTTGTCAATCTGTCGTCTGTTCGCGGCCCGCCCGATTGCCGTTGCCTTTACAAAAAGCGCCGCGCCGGGGTATACTTGTTCAGTATG
>JAITKQ010000131.1 GCA_031278295.1 Spirochaetaceae bacterium
GTTAAACGTGTAACCGGCGGAGGCGTGCTTCCGATGTTCACGTCCTGCTGTCCTGCCTGGATAAAGTACATGGAGGATCAGCACCCTGAGCTTACGAAGCATCTTTCGACCTGCCGCAGTCCGCAACAGATGTCCGGCCCCATGTACAAGACTTACGGCGCCCAGCTTAACAAGGTTGACCCGAAAGACATATACCTTGTTTCCGTGATGCCCTGTACCGCCAAGCAGTTTGAGTGTTCCCGTCCCGAGATGAACGTCTCCGGACAGCGTGATGTCGATGTGGCGATAACGACCCGCGAGCTTGCCTACCTGATCAAGCATTTCGGTATAGACTTCACCGCGTTGCCGGACGAGGAATTCGATTCGCCGCTCGGCGACTACACGGGCGCGGCCACAATTTTCGGCGTTACCGGCGGCGTGATGGAGGCGGCCCTCCGCACAGGCTATACGCTGATAACCGGAAAAGAGCTTGGCCCCAAAGATGTTGACATCCAGCCTGTCCGCGGCACGGAAGGCTTCCGCACGGCGGATATAAAGGTTGGCGATCTGACGCTGAAGGTGGGGGTGCTGACCTACCTAAAGAACATCGACCCGGTAATCGAGAAGCTGGCGGCAGGGACGCTCGATCTCCACTTTGTCGAGGTGATGAGCTGTCCGGAAGGTTGCGTTTCAGGCGGCGGCCAGCCCAAACTTGTGCTTGACGCCGATGTTCCCGAAGCGTACAAAAACCGGCGCGAGGCGACCTTTGTCCACGACAGGGCGCTGCCAAAACGCAAGAGCCACGAGAATCCGGCGATCAAAAAGACTTACGATGATTTCCTGAAGGAGCCCTGCGGCGAAAAGTCGCACCACCTGCTCCACACCACCTACAAGGGTTCAGGCGGTCACCATCACTAAACGACTGTGAAGTCCGGTTTTTACAAGCCAGACTCAAGGGGCTGCCGCCGGAGGCGGCAGCCCCTGTTTTTTACGCCGGTTTTCCACCGCGTGTATGCCGCAGGGCGTGAATCGCAGGATAAACGCATAAACTTTGTTAACTCTTTGCTGTATTCGTTTTTTGCTTTTTTGCTTAATTCTTGTCTTATAAGGAGTTATGAACCTCCCCGCCCTGAAGTCGCAAACAAGGCAAGCGGCCGGGTATCTTGTAGGCGTTACATTATTTACAAGGGCGAGTTCTGTAAGGCAAGCCACTTTGCGGCTTGCCGCTGTTTGCTGTGCCGGGGACACACTAAACAGGCGGCAGGAGGCGGTGGCCTACTACCATTTTTTGCTGGTGTTACCAATTTTAACCGCCCTAAAAGGCGGGCTCAGACCCCGCGAATGACAGAATAAAGAAAGAGGCCCAAAAATACGGCGGGACGGTGTATTGTGGCGATGAGCCGGCGATAAGGCCTGGCTATCACAGCGGGACGATGCGGGCGCGTAACGACCCCCCCCCCCCCCTGCGCAACCATGTTGGCGCGGCCCCAGGTTAATCGGTGTTGCTCCAGGGGCTGCCAAACTTGCTTAACTCAAGGCGGATGACTATGTTTTCGCCGTCAAGGGCGCGGGCCCGCTCCAGATCGCGGCGGATTTCGTCCTGTCCGCCGCCCAGTATGCGCCTGCACCGCGCCATTTTAAGGTATATCCTGGCCCCGGCCTCGCGTACAAAATCGGAGCCCCCGGACGGAAGCATAGCCGCCGCTTCCTCCCAGTACCCTAGCGCGGCGGCGTACTCGCGGCGGGCGTACAGGAGCAGCGCCGCGTTCGCGCGGCGCTGCCATGCCGGGATGCCGTCTGAGCTTTCAAGCAGTTCCAGGCTTTCCTGTATGTTTCCGTCCCTTGCAAGCTCCAGCGCCCTGTGGAACGCTAAATACGGACTTTCCACCCCGTTCTGCCCGGCAAAACGCAACAGATCCTTCAAATCGTCGTAACGGCGCTGGTACTCAAAGTACCAGCCGGCCCAGCGGTAAATTTCTTCCACATCGGGGTTGCGGTTCAACAGCAGCCATGTTTCCGCAACGGCGCGGTCCGGCGTCGTCGTTTCGAGCTTACGCCGCAGGTGTTCCAGATCGATAAGCGCCTCCCCTTTGTTAGGGGAGGCGCCCTGGCGGACGGAAAGCCGGAGGATCGCGCCCGCGCGATCCTCCGGCTGAAGACGGCTGTACATTACAAGTCCGGCGTTTACCGCGTCCTTGTCGTACCCGTCGTTTTCCGTGCCGTCAAGCAATTGTTCAAGGTAGCTCTTTTTTTCGGAATCGCCTGCCGCCGTCGCGGCCATGTTGTAAAGAAAGCGGCCCCGTCCGGCCCCGCCGCCGCCGTTTGCTATCAGCAGCAGCCATAGTTTCCGCGCATTTTCCGTCTCCCCCGCCATGTAGAGCGCGGAGGCAGCGCGGGCTAGGTTCTTTTCGCCGCCGGCCTTCACCCAAAGTTCCGCGGCAAGCAGCTGGTCCGCAAAGTCGAAAGAATAGCCGGCTATGAATGATAGGGTTACAGGCAACGCGGCCTTGCCCGGCTCCAGCCGGGCAAGGCCGTCCGCCGCTTCCTCCCCCCTGCCGTCCACTATTTTTAAGAGGGCCGCGTCCACAAGCATGGCCTCCCATACCTGCTCCGCCTGCCGCCCGCTGCCGGCCCCCCTCAGGCTAACGGTGAAAGCGTCAAACATACCACCGGAATGTTTAACGGAGCGGGCGGAATCCACCGTATCGAAGACGCCGCTCACAGCGTACAGGCAAAAAGCCGGCGGAAAGAAGGAGTCCCGCAAAAGGGGGCCGCTCTCACTGAGTCGCAGGGCGGTTTTTTTAAGTTTTTCCGCCGGTGCGCCGGCGGACAGGGCCGTTTCCGCGGACAAGGCGGCGATTAGGGCGGAGTGCGGGTACTTTTTTTCGGCCAGCGCCACGGCGGCGCGGTAGCCTTCGTCGTACCCGGCGTAGCGCTTTGCCAATTTTCTGTAACGTTTCAACAGCGAAAGCCAAGACTCAGCCCCAACGGCGGATTTTTCAAGCTCCTTCAGCAGGTTGCCGGTATGGGTATGGTTCAGGCCGCCCCCCGTGTCTTCCATCGACAAAACATTGTCAAACAGGTACAGCCTTTGGTAAAAGTCCGTCCGGGCCGCGCTTTTTTGGGCGGGAAGGATGCTGTTTCTCGTGCGAAAGTACAGGCCCAGCGCCAGTCCAAGCAACAGAAAGCCCAGGATGCAGGCGGTTTTTATCATGGCGTTGTTTTTTACTTTCCTGTTCACAGGCCTGCCCCGTCTTTAACGCCCCCGCAGGGACTTTAGTATTTTCGCGACAAAGTTGCCTTGCGGGTGGTTTTCACCAATCCGGCTGCCGCTAAATTTCCGCAACGCGTCGCCGCCGCCGTAAAAAAGGCCTATATCACCGTCCCTGAAAACATAACTCGGCTCACATACCCTGTACTCCGCATCCCCGGTCCGTACCGAAAGCAGGTTAAGCCGGTACTTTTTTCGCAATTCGGTTTCTATCAACGTTTTTCCAAAAAACGGTTCCGGTATCGAAAATTCCGCAATCGCGAGTCCTTCGCTTACCGGCAGGTACGAGAGCATGGACGCGGAAAGTAAAAGCGGGCTTATCCGTTTCGCCGCTTCACGGTTCGGAAATACGACCTTTGTAGCCCCGACCAGCTCAAGAATTTCACCGTGGGTGGCCGTTTCAGCTTTGACGATTATGCTTTTTATGTTAAGTTTAGCGCAGTAACTTGTCGCAAGAACCGAGGCCTCTATCTTGCCTCCCAAATCGATGATCACGACATCTATCGAGTCAGGCAGTACACTCCGTAGCGTTTCGACCGTCAAAATATCAAGCGCCACCGCGCTTACAGGGTCGTCCTTGTACGAGTCGATAAGGTCCCTGTCCTTGTCAACTATAAGCACGTCAACATTAAGCTCCAGCAGTTCGTCCAGGATGCTCTTTCCAAAATGCCCCAAACCCAGAATTGCGATCTGCTTCATGCCTGTAAAGTCACTGTGCGCCATGATGCTTCCTTATGTACTCGTTCCGCAGCTCGTCGATGGACAGGGTACTGTCATTCTTTACCGCATACCAGAATTTCCAGCCGTTGCATGACGGCGTCCGCTGTACGATAGCGCCTATCCTGTGGATTGAGCCGGTGCTGTTTTTGTATTTTAACGAGCCGTTTTCCAGTACGAGCGCGGCGGCGCCGTAGTTTTTTTTCGCGTAAAGGATGTCCCCCGCCTTGATAAAATTATCTTTTACAAGATTCACAAACGGAACCCTTGTCGGCTTTTCGTTTTCATCCTCCTCCCAGCCGGCCTCTTCCCACAGTTCCGTAATGCCGTTTATCCTCTTTTGCGCGATTTCGATGTACCCCGCTTCCCGTTCCATACCGATAAAATTGCGGCCAAGTTTTTTTGCGGCGGCCCCCGTCGTGCCTGTTCCAAAAAAAGGATCCAGGACGGTATCATTTTTTTTTGTTGACGACAAGATAACGCGCTTTAACAATTCTTCCGGCTTTTGCGTTGAATGGGCCTTTTTGCCGTCCCGGTCTTTTATCCGCTCACCCCCTGTGCAGAGGGCAATCCGCCATACGGAGGTCATCTGTTTGCCGCCGTTGTACCTTTTCATAAGCTTGTGGTTGAACGTGTACTTTTTGCTGGTTTCGCCTTTTGAACACCAGAGCAGCGTTTCCGCCGCGTTGGTAAACCTTGTCCCCATAAAATTCGGCATCGGATTCGTTTTATACCATGTAACGTCATTCAGTATCCAAAAACCAAGATTCATCATTATATTCCCCACACGGAATATGTTGTGGTACGAACCGATAACCCAGATCGATCCCGTATCCTTCAGCACACGGCGGCACTCCCCAAGCCACGCCGTGCAAAAATCATCATACTCCCTGAACGAGCCGAACTTGTCCCATCCGTCGTCAACCCCGTCAACCTTTGTGTTGTCGGGCCTGTACAGGCTGCCTTTAAGCTGCATATTGTACGGCGGATCGGCAAAAACAAGATCTACCGAACTATCCGGAATCCGTTTCAGCTCTTCCGTACAGTCCCCGTGAATTATCGTGCCGCACCCCATATACCTAAAGTATCTTTTCACAAAAAACAATAGTCAAGTCCGCCTGCCCCTAACACGCACGGAGTGTCCGCCCATCGTCCCCTGAAATACGCGGGGACTTCACCGCTTATTGTCCATCAGGAGGGGGGCGCAATTTCCATACCGATGCCGGCATACAGCCGCCGTGCTTACGCGCCCCCCTTCGCTACATAAGCGCAATGCGCTTATTCCGCTACCCCCCAATTCGGGACATGAACCAGGCGGCGTTTGCTTCATTTTGCCCGAAACGTTAAACTTTTAAAAATTACCCTGACCTTATACCCGAATAAGACTTGTGTTATAGTATCAAGTAACATATAAGGACCGGCTTTGCCGGACTTTCCGCATAAATTAAGGAAGGAGTAAATGTGCCCGGATTCATCACGAACCAAAGTGATCTTTTTTCGGAATTGCTAAAAACCTACATCCCCAACTCCAAACAGCTTGATTTCCTGGTCGGCTACTTCTATTTTTCCGGCTTTTACGGCATCTACAAGGAAATCGCGGAACGGGATGTGCGAATTCCGGTCGGCATGGAAGCCGATGTTACCGTCCAACACGCCGTAAGGGAATATGCCGATACGGTTCAAGCCGGCGCGGTTCCATCAAATTTGAAAATCCGTCAAATATTTTATGAAACCACAAAAAAAATCATCAACTAGGCTGATATAGCCGACACCAAAGAAGGCGCGGACGCTTTAACATTCTTTGTTGAAAAACTCAAAAACGGAACCCTCGAAGTCCGTAAAACCAGAGAGCCCGCCCACGCCAAAATGTATGTTTTACAAACAACGATCAACACAGCGAAGGCGGCCATTATCCCGGAAAAGTGATCATCGGTTCAAGTAATTTGTCTTTTCAGGGCTTGCGGGGCCGCACCGAAGTAAACGCGACTTTCCGCGATGAATCAGACTATACCGAAGCGGCGGAGATTTTTAACAAACTCCGGGACGAGGCCGTTTCCCTCGTTGACGCTTTCACGAAAGACGAATTTCTGGAGACCGTCATCGGGCGCACTTGGATAGCGCAGCTTCCCGCTCCCTATCTCATGTACATCCGGGTGCTGCACGAATATTTTAAGACCAACGCCGAACCCATAAAAACCCCGGACGGGCTTACCCGTAACAAAGACACGCAATACATGAACCTTGCCTACCAAACGGACGCGATAAACGACGGCCTTGCCATGCTCAGGCGGCATTCCGGCTGCATTGTGGCCGATGTGGTGGGGCTGGGGAAAAGTATCATCGGCGTAACCATCGCGGCCAACGCGGGGCTA
>JAITKQ010000143.1 GCA_031278295.1 Spirochaetaceae bacterium
ACGATTCGATGTTTCGGGGACCGCGCCCGCCAGCGGGTTTAAAGTCCGCTACGCGGTAGCGTCCCGCAGGCGGGCTTCGGGTTCTGCCTTCGCTCCGCAAAAAGCGGTAGGCATTCGCGGCTGTAGGCGGGGGATGATTCGATGTTTCGGGGACCGCGACTGCCCGCCCCGCCAGCGGGGTATTAGCCCGGCAGTTTTATGTTTATAAAAATTTTTCATGTAATTTGGGCGCATTTCCGGCACTTCGTGCCGGAAACCGGGCTTTGCGGGGTTCCGCCAGGCAAGCCCCTTGGGTTGCCCCTCCATTCCCTTACGCGAACACTTCGCGCGAACGCTTCGCGCGAACGCTATGCGCGAACGCTACGCACCCCTCCAATCCCTTGCGCGTTTAGCGCACAACGGCTTTTTCGGCAATGATAGGCCGGTAAATGTAAAATTACTGATGGCGTCCGGCCTTGCCCATCCTTGCAAAATGCACGGATCGGTGTTATTATGTTACTTAATGATGGAATATATTAAAAATCGTTTCTCAATATACGACATCCCTTCCATGATTCAGGATTTTAAAAGTGAAATTACAAGGAAAAGCATTCATTTTTTGATTGCCCTGACACCTGTATTGACCATGGTAAGCCGCGATTTTGCCGTGGCCGCGCTCACGCTTGGAGTCATATTCTATATTTATCTGGAAAGCCTGCGCCTTTCCGGTGTTGAAGTTCCTTTTTTTTCGGTCGTTGTCCGCCTGGCATCTAGGCCGCGCGACGGCAACCGCTTTGTGCCGGGCCCGGTAACGCTCGGAACAGGCGCCCTGCTCGCGCTGTTGCTGTTTCCCGAACCTGTCGCAAAGATTGCGATTTACGCGCTTGCTTTTGGCGACGGTTTTTCTTCCCTGGTCGGGCGGATTTTCGGACGTATCCGCCCGGCTTTCCTTTTGGGCAAAAGCGTTGAAGGCTCGCTTTCATGTTTTTTTTGCGTCCTGCTTTCTACATGGTATGTGTGCCGTGATATAAAGGCTTCTTTCGCCGCCGCCGCGGCGGTAGTTGTTTGCGATGTTTTGCCTCTCGGAGATTACGACAATGTTGCAATACCGCTCGCGGCCGGTATTGCCGCGAAATGTCTGCTCGCCCTTTAACGGCGACCGGACGGACAGGCTTTGCGGGTACACCGCTTCGGCGGGCATACCGGGCTTCAAGAGACCGGGTTTCAGGCATGGGGCTTGATGAATGCGTGATTTGTTCGCTCTTTTTTTTTCTTTTTTAAAAATCGGTTTGATAGCTTTCGGCGGCGGCTACTCCATTATGCCTATCATTGAACGGGACCTCGTGAACGGCAAGGGCTGGCTTACTATGGATGAGCTGGTAGAGTACTATACCATAGGACAGATTACCCCCGGCATCATAGCCGTGAATCTTGCATCCTTTATCGGCTACAGGCAAAAAAAAATCGTAGGATCGGTGTTTGCTACGATGGGTTTTATCCTCCCGGGCATCATACTGATAACGCTGGCGGCCCTGCTCCTTCAAAATCTCAGCGATATTCCGTTGGTGCGGAACGCTTTTGCCGGCATCCGCCTCGTGATAGCCGCCCTGATCACCAAAACCGTGGTAATGCTCTCCGCCGCCCTGATCCAAAAACAACGCGGCCTTCCCCGTAATGTAATTGCGCTTGCCATTTCCGTGATCTGCTTCGTACTTTCGCTTGTTTGGCATACCAACCCTGTCATACTCGTCGTCGCTTCCGGGGTCGCGGGATTTTTCTGCTTCCGGCCCAAAAAACCGCCAAAAATATAGTGGATCAGGAATGACAGGGGCAGCGGAATCCCCGTTAAACGCACGCCATCATCCTTGCGGCGCCTAAGAATTTGTTGTCGCGGCAGGCCGCCGCGTTTCGCAAACGCGCCTTGTTTTGCAGGTCGCCGGTGCGGAAGCGATGGCTACCGAGGTTGTGTCTTGTGCGGAACGCCTATGTATTTTTTTACAAAACCACAGGGACGGTAGGTCATCTTTGCCTGCCGCAAACCGTCATCGCCAAGATCCTGTTCACGGTTGACATACAGACACCCGGACGGCAGACTCGCGGCAAAAAATTGGTTTACTGCCTGGTAGATACCCTTGTAATCATCAATGCATTTTTCAAAATGAACCGCAAACATCGAAGCGCCCGCCACATACTCTCCCAGGCAGTAACCGGCAGGATGCTTGTTTACAAAGTATATCCTGCCTTCAAGCCCCAATTCGGCGGAAAGTAGCAAGGCTTCGTGCGCCGCGATATAGTCCCCTTCGCTGCCTTTGTCCTGCTTCCAGCGCTCAAGTATCGCCAGCGCCTGTGGCGTATACTCGCTCGTCAGTGTACAATCATGGTGATCGGGGTACGAAAGCAAAAAAGCGTTTACCAAATTCCGTTTTTTGTGGAATTTTTTGCCGGATAGCAAGGCCAAATCACTTTTGTTGTACAGGTAGTCAAAATTATTGCGGTCTTCCGTAATTTCTACGCCCATATCCTCGATAACCGGACGGTTGTTTTCCAAAATTGAATCGGGGATGCCTTTCCAGTAGTCATGTTCGGCAAGCAATCTCTCCAAGACGGGTATATCCGGCATCGCGCACGGTGTCGCGAAAAACCTCTTGCCATGGAGATCCCCGGAAACCAGTATGTTGCCGTTCTGTTCGCGTGAAATCCTGTAATTGTAGCGTCCGCGAAAAAGATACAGGTTCGCAAAAGTAAATTCGGAAACGCCGTCCTTTGCGGCCCTTAACGCCGGATGCAGGGCCTCTTTCAGGTCCAGCAATATGGGCGCGAAATCAGGAAATAAAGGGATCAACATTTAGTTTATAATAGCGGGTATTTACAGGAATTGTAAGCCGCCTCCGGAATAAAACGCCCCGACGCGGCAAAATTTCCCGGGTCAGTAAACCCCAGGACAGAATAACGCGGAAACGGACAGGATTCAGGCTCTTGGGTACCATTACTTTCCCTCAGCGGCTAGGTGTCGTCATATTCGATGATCGTTCAGCGCCGGCAATGCCGCTTCGATCCGTGTTTGGGCTAATACGTTTATGCTATTCATGGAAATCTTTATAGCCGTTTATCCCTTATTTGGTTATTTCGTAATGATTCATAAGAGGGGAGGGGGGCTACAACGCGCATTCGTCCAGCAATTTTTTGTTGTCGATGATATCTTTTGCCGGACCGTCGGCCCGGAGGCGGCCTTTGTGTAGAAGCAGGCAACGCTTGCACAGACGCCGCACCAGATCAAGGTCGTGCGTCGTGATAAGGTAAGATTCCTTGAGTGTTTCAAGTATCGCCAGGAGGCGGCGGCGGGCGCGGGGGTCAAGGTAGGCTGAAGGTTCGTCCATCAGCAGCATACGCGGTTCCATGGCCAGGACGCCGGCAAGCGCGGCGAGTCGCTTTTCGCCGCCCGACAGTTTATGCGACATCCTGTTTTTTAGGTGAAGTATTTCCAGCTTTTCAAGTATTCTGTCCGCCGCCTTCTCTATGCTTTCAGCCTCCGACCCGGATTTTCCATCACTTTCCGCATAGTTCCGGGGGCCAAATGCCACGTCATCGTACACGGTGGGCATAAAAAGCTGATCGTCAGGATCCTGGAACAAAAGGCCCAGCTTCCGCCGCACAAACGGTAGGCTTTTTTTCTCCAAAAGTACGCCGTCAACCTCAATCTTGCCTGTGTGGGCCTCCAGGATTCCCAGCAACGAAAGTAATAGCGTAGATTTCCCGGCTCCGTTCGCACCCAAAAGCGCGACCCTTTCGCCTTCGTTTATGGTAAACGATACGTCTTCCAGCACATGCCCTTCGGTGCCGCCCGGGTAGATCACCGAAAGGCCGGAAACTTTCAACAGCATGGCATGCCCGCCGTCATAAGCTTAGCCTCCCTATAAACCGGCTTACGTTAAAAATACGCATCAGAACGAGGGCGGCGGCCAGGGTGACGAGGAATACTAGATCGGATCGGCGCGGCGGCCATCTTTTCCTTGAATGGTAGCGGCCCGCAAAACCACGGCATTTCATCGCGCAGTACACCCGCTCGGCGCGGTCAAAACTACGAAGCAAAAGTTGCCCCAAAAAACTCCCCATATCTTTCATCTTGATGGCCCGTAAACCGGGCGCGCGCAGGATATAGGCCGTCCACATACGTTGCGCTTCGTCAACCAGCAGGCCTATGTACCGGTATGTCAGCGAAAGTTGTAGGCCTATCACGCCGAGTCCCCGCGTTCGGGTTAGTAGCGCGCATATATCGTTGAACGGCGTCGTCGCTACCAGGATCAGAACGGCAAATACGCAGAGCAGGGTTTTGAGCATTATCGAAATAAATGCTACCAGGCCTTCGCTTACCCCAAACCCGCCTAGGGTAAAGGCGGTTTCACGCATGAAAAACAGGTTGCCCAGCCCGCCAAATAGCGCAAACGGAAGCGCCACAACAAGGCGGGCAAGCAATGGGCGGTACGGTGTGCCGGACAGTGGCATCATACAGGCGGGGTACAGCAGGAACGGAACGAGTCCGCTCAGATTCTTTGACGGAAACGAGATCGCCAGTGTCAAAAAAAGCAAGGTGGCCGTTGCCTTAACGCCGGTGTTGAGTCGATGCACGGGCGAATCCCTGTAGCTTAGGCGTTCCAGATGATCGATGCCTGCGGCGGCGCTGTGAAACCGCGACATTAAGCCGGCGCTCCAGAGATCCGCGCGTCCTTCAGCGCTCCGTCCGGAAGTAAATCATCAGGTATGCGCAAAGTATCCTCCAAAAGGTTAAAACCGTGAAAATCCGTCCGTAAATGCTTGCCCGGTTTCAAGTTAAGCGGCCTCGCCCGGCAGTCGCTTGCCGGCAGCCTTAACCGATTTGTATGCCCGTACCGGTCTTAATAGCTTAGCAAATCCTCTTTCTTTGTCAAACCCCCGCCAGCCCCGCCAGCCCGCCAGTGGGTTTAAAGTCCGCTACGCGCCCGCCAGCGGGCTTCACATCCGCTACGCGGTAGCGTCCCGAAAGCGGGGTTTTACGCCGTGCCGTCGGGTCCGAAAGGGGCGATAGGCATACGCGGCTGTAGGCTGGGGGTGGTTTGATGTTTCAGGAACCGCGAATGTACGCGCCCGCTCGCCAGTCCGCCAGCGGGTTTAAAGTCCGCTACGCGGTAGCGTCCCCAAAGCGGGTTTTAAGCCGTGCCCGCGGGTCGAAGGGGGCGCTCGCATACGCGGCTGTAGGCTGCGGTTGATTTGATGTTTCAGGAACCGCGAATGTACCCGCCCGCTCGCCAGTCCGCCAGAGGGCCCGCCAGCGGGCTTAAAGTCCGCTACGCGCCCGCCAGCGGGCTTCACATCCGCTACGCGGTAGCGTCCCGCTGGCGGGTTTTAAGCCGTGCCCGCGGGGTCGAAGGGGGCGCAGGCATACACGCCCGCCAGCCCCGCCAGCCCACCAGTGGGTTTAAAGTCCGCTACGCGGTAGCGTCCCCAAAGCGGGGTTCGGGTTTTGCTTTCGGGTCCGAAAGGGGCGATAGGCATACGCGGCTGTAGGCGGCGGGTGGTTTGATGTTTCATGAACCGCGAATGGGCGCGAATGAATACGAATTATGCGAATGGCGGCGGGGCCGGTTGCTAAGGAAGCACTGATTTATTCAATCGAGAATTCGCCAACTATGTTGGCGCAATCGGTGCTACTTTAACGTGAATG
>JAITKQ010000054.1 GCA_031278295.1 Spirochaetaceae bacterium
AACGCGGAAACCAAAACGGCCCCCGGATGCCGGGATAATCCCCGTTCCCCGTAAGGCCGGCGTGTTCCTGTAGCGCGGCTCCTTTCAAACTACCCCCGATAAAAAAATTTGTCAAGGGGGCCCGCTGACTCCCGCATAGCGGGCTTGGGGCGAGGGCTCGGCAACTTTAGTTGCCCCGACTTCCCACCTTACCTTTCCAGGTAGAAACGGTGCAAGGCGCGGCGCATAAGGCTCTGCGGGCGGGCGCGGCCTTATACGGGCAGGGCGGGGCCGGTTTCTGAACAGCTCTGATGTAAAATTGCGGGGCATGAATCAAAGCTACTGGCGGCTTTGGTTTTTTCGGGTTATCATTTAGGAATGATTATCCGTGCGCCTGAAGGTTCACCGTGAAGATTCTGCTAATCATCAACAAGCAAAAACCGGCTTCCATCGTGCTTGCGTCGGAAATACGCGAAACCCTCAAAGGAGAGGGTTGCGCGGTAGAGATCTACCCTTTGGACGGCGCGGACATTTCCAACGGCGGGTTTGATGTCGCGTTCAGCCTGGGAGGGGACGGGACGGTGCTGTTCGCTGCGCGTAAGATGGCCGTTTTCGGGACGCCTATAATTCCGCTCAACCTGGGGACGATTGGTTTCATCGCTTCCGTTAACCCGTCCCGGTGGTTAGATGTCTTTTCCGGGTGGCGCGAGGGGAAACTTCCCGTTTCGGAACGTCTGATGCTTGACGTGAAGGTGGAACGTGACGGCAGGGCGGTCTTTAAGCTGACCGGGCTGAATGACGCGGTGATTTCCGCGTCCGGCATCGCAAAGACTATATGGCTTGACGCCTGGACGGAAAATACGCATATCGGGAGTTACCGTTCCGACGGCCTGATAGCGGCAACGCCGACCGGTTCGACCGCCTACAGCTCGTCCGCGGGCGGCCCCATAATCGACCCGGAGATCGAGGCGGTGATACTGAACCCGATCTGCCCGTTCAGCATGCTGTACCGCCCGATCGTGCTGCCGGCCGAGCGTCCGGTAACGATAAAGATAGGGACGGAACAGCGGAGCGGCGTACTGCTGACGATAGACGGGCAGGTAACGGAATCCCTTGAGCCGGGCGATCTTGTCGTGATAATGCGGAGCGTGAACAAGGCGCGGCTGGTGGCCTGCGATCGCGCCGCCTTTTACAACGCGCTGCACAGCAAACTTGCGTGGGCTGTCGGCAAAAATGACGGCTGGGGGCACGATGCTTGAGGAACTTTCGATACGGAACTACGCGCTGATCGAAAACCTGTCCATCTCGTTTGGGGACGGTTTGACGATACTTACGGGCGAGACCGGGGCGGGTAAATCGATAGTCGTGGGGGCGCTGGGCTTCCTGCTAGGCGCAAAGGCCGAGACGAGCGTGATCCGATCCGGGGCTGAGGAAGCTTCCGTGTCCGCCGTGATTTCGGTGGACAGGCGGAACAGGGACGCGCTGGACTGGCTTTCATCACGCGGGATCGAGCCGGAGGACGGAATCCTTACAGTGAGGCGCAACATAAAGGCTTCGGGACGCGGTTCGGTGTGGATTCAGGACGCGCCGCTTACGCGGGGGGATTTGGCCGGGTTTATGGCCTTCATGTTCGACCTGCACGGCCAGCACGCCCACCAGTCCCTGCTGCACAAGGACAGCCACCGCCGCTGTCTTGACCGTTTTGCCGGTATAGAGGACGAGGCCGCCGCGTTCAACCGCGTATTTTTGGAACTTGCCGAAAAACGAAGGAATTTTGAAAATTCGCTCGTTTCCGAGCGGGACAGGGCGGCGCGGATCGAACTGTTGACATTTTCGATTGACGAAATCGACAAGGCCCGCCTGAAAAGCGGCGAAAGCCGTGACCTGGAAGCCGAGTCCGCCCGTCTTGCCGCGTTTGAAAAGCTGTCCGGCGGGGTGGAAACCGCCGCGGCGGCACTTTTTGACGAAGAAATATCCGTTTTAAGCCTTTCGCGCAGGGCGCGTTCCGGGATAGACGCCGCAGCCGCCCTTGACTCAAGCCTTTCCGGGCTTCAGCAGCGTTTGAACGCCCTCTACTACGAGGCTGAGGATCTGTCCGCCGAACTGCGTTCCTACCGGGCTTCGCTCACCTTTGATCCGGCCCGCCTGGAAGAGGTGGAGGAGCGGCTGGCCCTGATTCACCGCCTCAAGAAGAAGTATGCCGGCAAAAACGACGGCCTCAAAACCGACAGCCTGGATTTTGGCGGGGATGGCGGCGGCAGGGGGCTTGAGGACGCGATTCTTGCGTACCGCGCCGGGGCCGCCGCCGAGATCGAAGCCCTTTCCGTGTCTGAAGAGAACCGCGAACGGCAGCGGATCGCAATAACGGCGCTTGAACGGGAGATAGCACGGCGGGCGGCGGCCCTTAGCGCTAAACGCCGCGCGGCGTCGGACAGGCTTGCCCGCCGGATAAGCGGCATCCTGGGAAAGCTCGGTATGCCGGGCGCGGCTTTTACGGTAAATCTGTCGCCCAAGTCCCCCATTCCCGGCGGCCAGGCTAACCTTGTCTGCGGACCGTGGGGGGCGGACGACATAGAATTCCTGATTGCGGCAAACAGGGGCGAGGATGCCCGTGAGCTTAGGCTGGTGGCTTCGGGCGGGGAGCTTTCCCGCGTGATGCTGGCGATAAAAACCGCGCTTGCCGTCGAAGGCGAGGCCGCTTCGCCCGACTCAAGCTGGCTTGACGGGGCGGAAACGCTGATATTTGACGAGGTGGACACGGGCATAGGCGGCGAGGCCGCTATCGCGGTTGGAGAATACCTGCAAAAAATAGGCGGGAAAAGGCAGATTTTTTGCGTTACCCACCTTGCGGTTATCGCGTGCAGGGCAGACAATCATCTTAGGGTAGAAAAAAACTCATCGGGCGGAAGGACGCTGACATCGGTCAAGCTGCTTTCAGCAGAGGAGCGGCGCAACGAGGTTGCACGGATGCTTTCCGGTGACAAAGGCGGTACGGCGCTTACCCACGCCGGTGAATTGTTAGACAAGTATGGAGTGAAGGATCGTGTTAAAGAGTAGCAATGCTGAAAAACAGCAGTACTATCAAAAAAGGACCGCGCCGTTCGAGGCGCTTATAAAAGGATTTTTTAAAAAAGAGGAGAGCATTATCGCGGAATGCCGCGCGGACCCTTCGACGGCCGCGCCAAAACTGTTTTTTTTGTCGGAATTGATGCTTGACATCGCGTCAAATTATTTGGTGCTAAACGGGATCGGACAGGCGGTGCTAAATACAAAAGACGAGGAATCCCTTGGCAATGCAAAAAAATCCGTTTCCAAGGCTCTGATATACCTGCAAAACATCGTTACCGGAAAGGTTGACGCGACGTTTTCGGAGTACGAGGAGGCCCTCTCCGAACTGGCGGCTGTGGACGCGGCGCGGCGCTATCAGCTTGTAAAAAAGCTGGGGCTGTCTATCTCGCTTTTGAAGATCGCCTACGGAAGCAATACAAAATGGCGCTGGGTTTTTGTCGATATGGAAGCTCACTCCGCCGCGGTGTCGAAAAATCTGCTTGATTTAAAGAAGGCGCAGTCAAACAAGGATCCTTCTTCGGCAGATTATGAACCGCTTCTGTACCATTCACACTTTGCGAAAAAGATGCTGTCCGACGCGGCGGACAGGTTTCATTCAAGGTATATGCTCGCGACAAAAAGCAAAGAAGATTTATGGAAGGCGGGAAACTTCCTGAGTGCGCTACGGAGGATACATCTGATATTTAACGAGCGCGACGCGGCGGAAGAAGTAAAAAAGAAGTACGACAGTTGGATTGCACAGTTGGGAGCCGAAACGAAAAAAGCCGAAACAAAGAATTGAAATGGAAAAAACAAAAACAGAGGGCGGCTTTTTAAAGGAATTCAAAACATTACGTCCCTTTTTTTATAAATACCGCTTTAAATATGCGGGCGGCTTTATATGCCTCTTTACGGTTGACGCGGCGCAGCTTTTGATTCCCCAATTTACGAAGCAGGCTATCAATTTAATTTCACAGGGCGAATTTATCTGGCTGGACGTGTTCAAATTCTGTTTGGCGATGGTCGCCGCCATGGCGGTAATTTCTTTTGGGCGCTTTTTGTGGAGGCTGCTTATACACGGCTCCTCGCGGCGGATCGAATCGGAACTGCGGCAAAAATTGTTTGATCACCTGCTTGGACTTTCGTGGGATTTTTTTCAAAAAAATAAAATCGGCGATCTGATCACCCGTTCGACAAGCGACCTTGGCGCGGTGAGGATGGCTATAGGCTGGGGACTCGTCGCCGGCCTTGACGGCACCGTCATGGCGCTTTCGATCATCACAATAATATTTGTGGAGGACGCCGCGACCGCGGCTTTCGCCGTGCTGCCGCTGCCGTTCATAACGGCGCTGATAATACTTTTTGGCAGGAAGGTGGGGGGCCGTTTCAAACGGGCGCAGGAAACGAATTCCGCGATGAGCGAGACCGTGCAGGAAACATTTGCCGGAATTCGCGTGGTAAAATCATTTGTAAAAGAAGCGGCTTTCATAAAGCGTTTCGCGGAAAATAACGACGATTACCGCGAGGCAAACATGGCGGTCGTAAGGCTGTACGGTTTTTTTATGCCGCTCATCTCGTTTTTGGCGGGGTTTACCTCGCTGATCGTGCTGCTCGCCGGAGGCCGCCGCGTGGTACTCGGCCTAATGACGCCCGGCGATCTTGTAGCGCTTTTCGGCTACATGAATATGCTGATCTGGCCCATGTTCGGCGCGGGGTTTACGGTAAACATGGTGCAGCGCGGCGCCGTCTCGCTCAGGCGCATAAACGAAATTCTTGACACGGCGCCTTCGATAAAAAACCGCCCGCCCGTGTCGCAGGCCGCCTCCGTGTCCGTAACGGCATCCGCCGCGGACTCAGCGTCCGCGGACTCAGCGTCCGCGGATATAATAAAAATAAAAAATTTATCGTTCTCTTACGGCGGTGACAAAAATGTCCTTGCCGGCATAAACCTCGCTGTCAAAGAAGGTTCGACGCTCGGCATAACGGGCAGGACGGGTTCAGGGAAGTCCACGCTTGTAAAGCTGCTGCCGCGTATGCTTGACCCGCCGCCGGGAACCGTTTTTGTAAAAGAGCGCGACATCCGTGACTGGGATATAGGCGAGTTGCGTTCGCTGTTCGGCGTGAGTCCCCAGGACAGTTTTATGTTTTCCGACTCGATAAGAAACAACCTCGCCTACGGACTTGACGGCGCGGACAACGCCCTTGTAAAAACGATGGCCGGCATTTCGGCGCTGGACCGCGACATTGGTATTTTTGCGGACGGCATGGAAACGCTGGTAGGGGAAAGGGGTCTCACGCTTTCCGGCGGGCAGAAACAGCGGCTTTCGATCGCACGCGCGATGATAATCAAAAGCGAAATACTGATACTTGACGACGCGCTTTCCGCCGTTGACGCGGAAACCGAAAAACGAATCATAAAAAATATATACATGGCGCGTAAAAATAAAACTACGATTATAATTTCACACCGTGTCTCGGCCTTTGCCGGCGCGGATTACGCGGCGGTGCTGGACGGCGGCGTTCTTGCCGAATACGGCCCCCCGGCGGAACTTGCGGCGGGTAACGCTTATTACGCAAAAACCGCCGCGCTACAACAATTGTACGGGTGACGGCATGGGTGATTATTTTGACAGTGAAGAATTTGTAAAGGATTACGACGGCGTAATATTTAAACGAATACTCGCGTATATAAAACCGTACCGTCATCTTGCGCTGATAACGTTTGCAGCCCTCGCCGTATCAACGGCGGGCGAACTTTTGCTTCCCGTTTTGGAACAGCGCGTGATAGACGACGCGATAATAGCAAGATGGCTCGCTCTTGACACGGCGGCGGCCTCAAAACAGGATATGTCGGCGGAAGCCGCCGCCGCGCTGGAAAGCCTACACCGGGTCGGCCTGTTTCAGACAAAACCGGTAACGATAAACAATATCCTTTTTATCCCCCTGAATCAGCAGCTTCGTATTTCCGGCAGGGTCGAAAAAGAATTGCGCTCGAAGCGTATCATTGACGATGAACAGTGGTACACGTTCAGGCTGAACGGAGAAAACTCCGCTTATGTTTCGGGAAACCAGGCCTTTGTGCATGACGGGAATTCCGCAGCGCTAAGAATCAGCCTTTTAAAGACGCTCCCCAAGGAAGAACTGCACGCCCTGCGCGGCGCGGACCTCGACCGCATAAGGGCTGTGATCCCGATCTTGTTTGCCGCGCTTTTGTTTGTTTTCGCCTCGGCCTACGTCCAGACATGGAGCGCAAATCTTGTCGGGCAGCGCGTGATGAAGGATATGCGGCTTGAGCTTTTTCAAAAAACGGTTTCGCAGTCCACGGCTTTCCTTTCGCGCCACCCGGTAGGGCGTATCGTAACGCGGCTCGGCGGCGACGTGGAAACGATAAACGATTTTTTTACATCGGTGATGGTGGCGCTTTTGAAAGACCTTTCCGTCATGGCCGGGGCCCTTGTAACGCTCTTCCTGCTGTCCCCGCGCCTTGCCCTTGTCGTGCTGGCCTGTATGCCGCCAGTCATCGTCTGCACAGCGCTAAGCCGCGCCAAGGCGCGGGACGCCTTCCGCCGCCAGCGTAGCGCGTCGTCCGCCGCCACCTCCTACCTGTCCGAGCGGCTTTCCGGCCTACAGATAGTCCAGTACTTCAGACGGGAACGGAAAAGCATGGACGAGTACGGCAGGCTGAACGGGGAACTTCTGTCGGCCAACCTAGGCGAGATTCGCGTGTACGCCACCTTCCGCCCCATAGTCGAATTCATAGCGACGTTTACCACGGCGGCGCTGATCGCGGCGGGTAGTGTATTCGTCCTCAACCTGACGCTTTCCATCGGCGTCTTGATAGCCTTCATCAACCTGGTAGCCATGTTTTACGCGCCAATCATGGATATTTCCGAGAAATACACGATTCTTCAGTCGGCCATGGCGGGCGGAGAGCGTGTTTTTGCGCTTTTGGACACGGATCAGCGTATTCCGGACGAAGGAAAGCGTGAAATCTCAAAAATTCGCGGGCATGTTCAATTCAGGGATGTAAATTTTAGCTATAAAACGGGCGAAAAGGTGCTGAAAAACCTGAGTTTCGAGGTAAAACCGGGCGAGATGGCGGCGATTGTCGGCTATACCGGCGCGGGTAAAACCACCATAACCAGCGTTTTAACCCGGTTGTGGGACATCGATTCGGGCCTCATCAGCCTTGATGGTGTAGATATCAGGGAAATTACGCTGAAAAGCCTCCGCCGCGAAGTTTTACCTGTGTTGCAGGACGTATTCCTGTTTTCCGGGACGATAGCGGACAACATAACGCTTGGGCTCGATCTGCCGCCCTCCCGATCGCGCGAGACGGCGATCGCGGCGGCAAAGGCGGTACAGGCCCACGATATCATCATGCGGCACAGCTCCGGCTACGACACCGTGCTTTCCGAGGGGGCCGCCAACATTTCGGGCGGCGAACGGCAGATGATCAGTTTTGCCCGCGTCATAGCGCACAACCCGTCAGTAGTCGTGCTGGACGAAGCTACGAGTTCCATCGACACAGAAACCGAGCGGCTTATACAGGCCGGTATGGAGCGTGTCCTCTCCGGCAGGACCTCGATCGTGATAGCGCACCGCCTTTCCACGATACGGAACGCGGACCGTATACTCGTGCTGAAAGACGGCGCAATCGCCGAACAGGGCAGGCACGACGAGCTTATAGCGCTGAACGGCATCTACGCCCCACCAGCCCCGCCAGCCCCGCCAGCGGGTTTCACATCCGCTACGCGGTAGCGTCCCGAAGGCGGGTTTTACGCCGTGCCCTCGGGTCCGAAATAGGCGGTAGGCATTCGCGCCCGCCAGCGGGCCCCACATCCGCTACGCGGTAGCATCCTGAAGGCGGTGTTCGGGTTCTGCCCTCGGGTCCGAAAGGGGCGATAGGCATACGCGGCTGTAGGCGCGGGGTGGTTTGATGTTTTTGGGCGTATTTCCGGCCCTGCCGGAAACCGGGCTTTGCGGGGTTCCGCTCCGCTCCATTCCCTACGGGAACGCTTCGCGCCCCTCCAATCCCTTGCGCGTTCCGTAACAGCCGCCGTTTTGACACAGGCCCCTCCCACGGTGTGAAATAATGAAATGGTAAAAATGACACAAATAATTTTTTTTTTACTAATTTCGTAAAAAAATACAAAAACAGCTTGTGCCCCCCCCCCCCCCCCTGCGCTATAATGTAGTATAGCAAAAAGAGGAAACCCCGGCAAAGCGCTATTCTTGCAGGAAGACGCCGCGCCGGGGCTACTAAAGGCGTATTAAGCGTAACCGGAAAGGGACTTTTTTTCAACATACGCTTTGGGAATTCATGCGTGAATTTCCGGTATTTTGCCGGCGCAAGCCGGTGGA
>JAITKQ010000123.1 GCA_031278295.1 Spirochaetaceae bacterium
ATGTGGGCAAAAGCCCACGGGTTCTTGAACAAGTCTTGCAAAATGCAAAGCATTTTGCCTTTTTTCAGCGGAAGTTGTTCAGAAACTGAGGTTTCTGAACAACTCTATTTCATTGCGCAAATGTGTCAACAAAGTTGACATTCACGCTAAAGTAGCACCGATTGCGCCGACATAGTTGGCGAATTCTCGATTGAATAAATCGGTGCTTCCTTAGAGAAAATAAAATGGCGGTGATCCGGAAAGTATGATAATGGGCAATGACAACATGGGCACAAAGAAATACGATGGAGTCATGTTAATTACCGTAGAAACCAAGCCCCCCCCCCCCCCCGCATCCCCTATTGCTGGCGCTTAGCGGTAAACCGTCCTATAGTCCGGCAAGCCGGCGGTACTCGTCCATCGTTTTGACGCGCTTTAAGATTTCCACGATTACGGCCCAGTACTTTACGGGGACATAATCGCCTATTTCAACTTCGGCGTAAAGCGCGCGGGCAAGCGGTTTGTTTTCCACGACAGGCACATTCAACTCGGCGGCGAGGCGTTTGATCCGCAATGCAAGCTCGTCCTCGCCTTTTACAAGCACGCGCGGCCCCTCAAGGCCGTGCATGTACTGTAGCGCGACCGCAAAGTGGGTCGGGTTTGTTATCACGACATCGGCTTTTGGGAGTTCCTCGCGTATTTTGACGGCAAGAAGCTCCTGCATACGGCGGCGCAGGCGTTGCTTGATACGCGGATCGCCCTCGTCCTGCTTGCGTTCCTCGATTATTTCCTGCCGCGACATTTTTAGGGATTCGCGGAACTGTGAACGCTGAAACATATAGTCCGGTATGGATAGCAGCAACAGTAGCAACGCTGTAAAAATTAAAAGCCTTACCGCCAAACCCGCGACGGTTGTAACGGATAAATACAGTTCGGTGGACTGCAAATTGGCAAGTTTTTCTATATCAGAACGTATTAAAAAGAAGGCTACGCCGCCCACTATCGCCATTTTAACGATGGATTTAAAAAAATTGAACAAACTATTCGCGGAAAACAATGTTTTTTGAAAGTAAGCGCCAAAATTCGGGATGATCCGTTCAAATTTGAAACCCAGCGGCTTTGTCGTAAACACGAAACCCACCTGAATTATGTTGGAAAACAGCGCCGCAACGAGCGCGATTCCGAGCAGGGGCAGGGCAAGACGGGCAAAGTACGACAGAAAGACGCCAAAAACTATCCTGTCCCTGCCGGGGTCCAGCTCCGCCGCCCTCAGAAAGTAAAATCTAACCATGTCCATACAGTTACGCAGCAGGTAAGGCGCCAAAAACAGAATCGCCAGCGCGGGAACAAGAAGCCCTATCGCCCCGATGAGGTCCTGACTCTTAGCAACACGGCCTTCTTCCTCGCGCGCCTTCCGTATCTTGGTTTCGGTCGGCTCCTCGGTGCGTCCCTCGTCCTCGGCGGCAAACCACTGCAGGTCGATGAAGAACGACGGCGGGCCGTGGTACAAAGCGTCCGCCGCCGCCGCCGTATCGGCGGCGGCGGCGGCTATCCGTGTCCCCATGCCGTTTAATTCATCAATCATAGAATTTCGCATACCTCATTACCTTCCCGCTCAACGTTTTTTTGAAGCCTTTGGTAATTTTTCAGGTTTTTCGATTTAGGCGTTCGATTTAGGCGTTCATTTAGGCGTTCATAGATCAGTTCTGTTTTACGTGTTTGTATAGCGAAATAACTTTGGGCAAACGCGATTCCTTCTTTTTGGGAATACCTGTTTTGCACGATTAAATAACAAGCGTAACAGGCTGCCGGGCCGGCCATTTTCGTGATGTCACGAAAATGGCCGGCTGTTTCTACGCCTTGGGCTTCGCATGAATCCAATGTCCGCTTAATCGCGGTAGTAGAATTTTCCCGGCGATTATATCTTAAGATTTCCTGAAGCTCACGGGTAAACCATATTTCAATTTGCGAATCGTTTTCACCGTCAATTAGGTGAACGATTCTGTAAAATTCAGCTTTGTAATGTATCATACGCTTTTTATACATAATCACCTCCAATTAATTTTTTTCGCTAAATTTTTCTTTGGTGGAAATTATTCGATTATGCCGCCTCCAACCTGAATGTATAAATCCTGTAGGGAGCGGAAGCCGCTTTCCAGTATACGTCCCAGCGCCTCGACCATGAAGGGCAGCGTTACCATGATAAGGATGAACGCGACGCTTATAGATATGGGGAAGCCTTCCGAAAGTATGTTTATCTGCGGGGCCGCTTTGGAGATTAGCCCGGTGGCGAGGGATGTAAGAAACAGCGTACCGAGTATGGGCATACTTATCACGATGGCGTTCAGGAAGAGCCGTCCAAGACCGCCCGCGAACATGAATGTAACGTTTTCGCGTCCGTTTACAAGCTCCACTATGTTTAACGATTTTACCGAAGCGGCAAAGCCTCCCAGGAACATATTCCGCATACCTCCCATCACAAGGAAGGTAAGCATCGCGACAAGGTTCAGGAACTGGCCCATCAGCGGGTTTTCTATCTGGGCGAGCGGGTCAAAGGTTTCGGACGCGCCAAAGCCCATCTGTAGCGAAAAAAACTGCCCGGCGCTGGAAGCCGCTGCAAAAATTATCGTGATAAAGAACCCTGTTATTATGCCGATGATCCCTTCGCCGGCTAAGAGAAGCGCGTATCCCGGGCTAAAAATCCCGTCCGTCATGCCGGGCAGCAAGGCCCAGTCATCCTGAACGGAAGCGGACGGGAACACGGCGAAGGCCGCGAATAGGCCCAGCGATACTTTGGCGGTCTGCGGCACAGATTCCGAGGACAGAAGCGGCGCAACCTCTACCATCGCGAGAGCCCGCGCAAAAAGAAGCAGAAAAACCGGCGCGTTTTGCAACAATTCGTCCGGTATCAAAACGCCCTCCCCTTAAAACAGGGGCGTATAATTTTTTTGTGAACAGAAAAGAATATCGTTAGAACGGCAACTTGACGCGGCAAAACGTCGCGGAATAGTTTTATAGACATGGCCCCCACCCGTTTGCATTTTACCGCAAGTTTATATTTTTTGTAAAGACGCCGCGTCGGTGGGCCGCGGCGCCGCGCCAGTAATTTTGCATTTACCGTTCTATCATTGCCGCCATTGCCGCATTGCCGAAAAAGCAGTCGTGTACGAAACGCGCAAGGGAATGGAGGGGCAACCCAAGGGGCTTGCCTTGCGGAACCCCGCAAAGCCCGGTTTCCGGCACGAAGGGCGGAAATGCGCCCAAATTACCTGAAAGATTTTTGTAAATGCAAATGTAAATGCAAAACTGTCGGGCTAATACCCCGCTGGCGGGCGCGTACATTTGCGGTTCTTGAAACATCAAATCATCCCCGTCTTACAGCCGCGTATGCCTATCGCTTTTTACGGACCCGACGGCACGACGTAAAACCCGCTTTCGGGACGCTACCGCGTAGCGGACTTTAAACCCACTGGTGGGCTGGCGGGCGGGCGCGTCATTCGCGGTTCCCAAAACATCGAACCAAACACAGCTCCAGCCGCGTATGCCTATCGCTTTTTGCGGAGTGAAGGCAGAACCTGAAGCCAGTTCTCGGTATGCTACCGCGTAGCGGACGTGAAACCCGCTGGCGGGCGCGTATGCCAAGCGCCCCCTTCGGACCAGACGGCACGGCGTAAACCCCGCCTTCGGTACGCTACCGCGTAGCGGACTTTAAACCCGCTGGCGGGCTGGCGGGTTTCCCACACAGGCGGGTTTCGTGTAACATAGCCTCATGCCTAAACCGCCGGACGATACAGACATATTCGACCGCTCTTTCAAGCAAATCATAGGCAGCCTCTCCAACGCCGCTATGATAACCTTCATCAACGCGCTGTTCGGCGCAGACCACCCGTTGGACAGCCAAGTTAAAAGGCTCAATACCGAGCAGATAAGCAAATCGCTGAAAAAACAACAAGCCGACGAGATTGTTTCGATGAGCCTGGGGCTGTAAACAAAGTGCAATAATGGCTGTTTTTTGAAGGTTCAGGCGGACAGTTTTCCATGTTTACGGTTCATTTCCGCGGCTGTCAGGTTGCTTCCCCTCCCTATCCCCTGTTTTG
>JAITKQ010000080.1 GCA_031278295.1 Spirochaetaceae bacterium
TTGTTCAGAAACTGAGGTTTCTGAACAACTCTATTTCATTACGCAAATGTGTCAACAAAGTTGACATTCGCATTAAAGTAGCACCGATTTATGCGCATTCGCATAAATCAGTGCTTCCCTAGTCAAAACCTCCACCGACAGCGGCAAGCCGCCAGACGGCCTGTCATGCAAAGCGCCAAAGCATACCGTTGATCGGATGTTTTATGGCTTTTTTCAACGAAAAACCCATAAAACCCACAAACGCGACAGGCTGCCGGTCGTCACATATTCAGCTTCTCCAGCAGCATGTACTTTAATTTGGAAGCGCCTTCAAGCTCGTGGTCCAGCGCGAGCGCCGCTTCACAGTCCGACAGTGCCTGGGGGTAGTCTTCCAAATGGTAATACGCCTCGGCGCGGCGGTAAAAACAGTAGGGCTGAAAAGCGTTTATGTTTATGGATCTGTTAAAGTCGTCGATGGCGGCCGGGTGCTGCCGCAACACAAGGCGCACTACGCCGCAATAGTAGGCGGACTGGTACGCTTTTTCGTCAAAATGTAAAGACATGCTAAAGTCTTTTATGGCATCCTCGTACAGGGATTGGGCAAAGAAAGCCATGCCCCGGTGCTTGTGAATCAGCGAAACGATGTTTTTGTCCGGGTTAAGGTCCAGTATGAATGAGTAGTAGGCCACCGCTTCTGAAAAAAGGCCCCGGTTGTGCGCGTAGAGGGCGTTTAAAAGTAAATCGTCGATGGATTTGTTTCCGGCGTCAAGCTGTATGTCGTGTTGCGGCTCTTCACGCCTTGAATCTCCAAATAAATGGCCGTCGCCTTCAAACAGGAACAGATCGACCGAATCTTCAACTTTTTTGAAAAAAGATTCTTTGCGCTCCCCAATCTGGTTGTTAAAATGCCGCTGGTATGAGCGTATCTCCTGAAATATAGTATCGGCAAGGGAAAGGCTGGCGTTTATGGCCGCCAGTTTACGCTTCATCGGATGGTCGTATGGCCGGAATTCCGCCTTGTAGACCAGTTCATGCTCCACCTCCGCCCAGGCATCCTGTAGAATCGTCCGGATTTGAATCTCAACGACATCGCCGGCGAAGGTTTCGTCGGAGGCCTTTCTGTATTTGCCGCCTATTTCCTCCGGCAGGCGCACCAAAAAGTGTATCGATTCGTAACCGAATTCCTTGAACGAGTACGACGAGCCTTTCCGCTCGACTTCGATAACCTCAAAATTATTTTTTATCAGGTTTTCGACGCTTACGGTATCTTCGATGAATGGACAGACAATCCTTATGCCGATCCGATCCGGTATGACGGGCGCTTCATTATTTGCTATTTCGACAAGGTAACGCAGGTATTTTTTGAAAAAACTTTTAAAGCTCTTTACCCTGCTTTTGATTGTCAGGTTGGATGAAATATCCGATACAAGCTTTTCAACGTAAATTTCCAATTCTTTTACGATTGATTCACATACCGGAATATCACCCTGGTACTGCTTTTCCAGGACACTTTTATCGGGTAGTACAAGCCGCATTGTATTTGTTCGCGGTGTTCCTGTTGGCGGCGCGATTCAAAAATGCCCGGAGTCCCCTCCGGGCATTTCAGTCAGGCCGTAGATTTATGGCTGCTGGGCCTGGGCCGGCTGCTGGGCTTGGGCCGGTTGCTGGGCCTGGCCCGCGTTGCCGTCCGCCGTATTCCGGCCAAGATCGGAGAAGTAAGTCTCCGGCGCCTTCTTTTCGGTCTCAAGGTAACGCCAAACCTGATCTCTCCCGAAATTGGTAAATTCAAGCCTCTGCCGTTCCGCCTCGCGCTCTTTGATGATGTTCCATTCTGATTCGTCGTCGATATCCTTTTCGGTTTCGATCTGGGCCTTGTCGTAAACAATGCTGACATCTTTGAAGTATACAACAAAGTCCCCGCCTTCCTTACCGCCGTCACGCTGAACAAGGAAGCCGCCAAAACGGACATAGGACGCATGGCTGGGGTAAAGCTGGTAAATGCGGCGGGACCGTGACCGGACCTCGTTCACGTATTGCGGATTATCCCAGGTAAGCGTTGCCCAACCGTCGTAGTCCAGGTAGCCAAGGAATACCGTTTGGCTCTTGCCGTTACTGTCAACCAGAATCGCGGAAACCGAATGGGGAGCTTCTATACCGTAAACCCTTGCCGCCAGCGATTTTATCGCCCCGACATTCTTTAGAACCCCATAACCATCCTCAAACCGACTCTGCGTTGAAAGCGCCGCGCCGTCGTTTTTCGTTACCGCTCCCTGCTCATCGACTTCCGAGAATTCATAGGCGGGAACATCAAACGGCGGCTTGATCAGGGCCCACGAGTTGTAGGATGCCACAGGGAAGTGAATTCTGGCGCCCATAACATTTTCAAACTGCTTGGACGTAGATACTCTGGTGTAACTGCTCACATTGTTTTCAATCGTTTTCGAAGATGGGGCCAGCTCGACCAGCCAGTTGGGTATGGCCAATGACGTTTTCATCAGCGCCCTCTGGGCGTCCGTGTAGTTCGTCCCCGCAGTGTTGGAGAAATCCATCGTGGTCTGCCTGTTCTGCGGTAATACGCCCGTTTGATCCAAAAGAATATCGGGTACAAGTTTGGAAAAATCAATCAGAACATTCTCATCCGCAAACAGGGTACCGAAAACCGCTGTAGCAAAAGCTACAAAAACAAATAACCGCTTCATTATCTTGCTCCTTTCCGTTTATGCCTTAATAAAACTTGCGCAAGGCGCAAGCCGTAATCCTGTTTCATTATAACAGTGCATATAAAATAATGTCAATGCCCTTCGGCACTCAGCCCCGTGTACGGGCCCGTACACGGGGTCTGCGTTAATTATCGGTAACATTCGCCCGGACTAAAAGTATTTTACTTCCTGCCCGGCGATAAAAACACGGACATCCCTGACAAAAGGAAAATTCCGCCGTATGCCCGCATCCAGTATCCTGAATTTGTCCGCCAAGCGCCCGGACAACGGAGGAAGCGCCGCTTCCTCCGAAAAATCAATAAAAACATCGCCATCCCTCAGCAAGACAGCCCCCGGTTTCGCGCCGCTGTCAAACAGGGCTTCGGCTTCCGGCGAAAGCGGCCCCAGAAGCGCCTCTTCCACATAACGTCTTATATTCGTTTCCCGAGAATCCTCAGACCTAAGCATACGATCTTCCACAATATCCTGTCCAGTATCTATAAGACGAAACACAAAACTACGCCTCACCAAACCATGCGCAAAATAGTCAGCCGACGCTGCCAGTACCAAAAGCAGCGCGCAGAAGGCGGCGGCTGCCCGCCGCCTTCTTTTTAAAAAAGCCCGTACTTTAAGCGCGGCCTGCCGCGGGGCGGGGGCAAATTTGCCGCTTCCCGCTTCCGTTACGCCCGCTATCGAGACCTTCTCCATGTCCGCTTTTTTTTTGTAAAACAGCACGCTCAATACAAGCAAGGGCGCAAGGGACGCCGCCAGTAGCGCCGCGCCCTTGACATAGCTATGACGGAAAAATTCCAGCCAGGACAGCGGCGGGAGCAGGGAAAACGCCGCCATTCCAAGAATGGCGGCCATTTTATGTAACAGGCCTTTCCTGAACAGACAGGCAAACGGGTAAGCGGCAAGCGCGAGCGCCGTCCAAAAAAGCGGCGTAAGCACAAGGCGCAGGGTATCGTACCTGAGGTCCCACAAGATCAAACACGCTATCGAAACCGGCGTCATCGCAAGAAGGATGAAGCCGGTAAAATCCGTGACGCCGCCCGGCGGGCAAAAGCGGGATACAAGCAGCGCCGCAATCAGCGTAAACAGTACGGGAATACTCGTATAGTCGATAAAAGCGCTTACGAAACGGGACAGCCCGAAGCCGTGCGCGTCAACAAAGGCCGGGATGAACAGACGCGCAAGAGCGCCCGCGCATCCGGCAAGAAGCGCCCAAAACGGCCTTGAATCGCTGTATTCCGGTCTTATGGCAAGCCAAAACAGGTAAAATACGAATGTCCACAGCGTACAAAACAGAAGCATCTCTGAAAATGGGGCGCTATCCTAGCCTTTGACCGCGGCGGATTTTTTTTGATACGCCGGCGCCGCGGCAATCGTGTTTAGCTCTTTTACCGCATTTACCAGTTCCGCATCCGCGGCTATTTCCGCAATACCGGCGGGCAGCCTCCAAGTCCAGTTGAATTCGTTGCTGGTACCAGGTACGTTTATGCGCTCCGATACGGGATCGTCCGCGTACCAGCGCGGCGTAAGGTGCAGCAGGTCTATAAACGGGAAAATACGCCACAGTGATCTTGCCGAGGCCGCCTGCTTGATGAATATACGCGCCGTCCCCGGATTGTAATTTTTCGGCAGGCAGGGCAGGCCGTTGAACGCGGCAAACAGTTCCTGATCCGCCTCGCCGTTCCACCATTCCCGTAGCGTTGTGCTGTCATGAACCGATGTCGTGCAGACGGAAAGTTCAGGGTAATTGCCGTAAGGGATGTACGGCTGTGATTCCGCCTTCCAGTTACGTTCCCAGCGGATCACCTTTAACGAAAATATTTTAAGCTTTTTTAGTACGCGGGGCACACATTCGCTCTGTACCCCCAAATCTTCCGCGCAGGCAAACATGGAAGTGTCTCCCGTCAATACGGAAAGAAGTTTTTTTGCCTCGCTTTCCCATTTTTTTTCTGAAATTTCAGTCTTTTTGGACAGAAGATTATCGATTACGTCCCGTTCCGCAACGGAAAGCGAGGCGTACTGCCTGGATTTTTTGTAGTTCCAGATAAAGGAGTAGGTGTCCGTATCATACTCCTTGAATATCCGGTTGCTGAGTTCCCCGATCAGGTACGACTTTCCGGCGGGATGTATGTCCAGAGTCTCTATACCGGTTTCGTACCTTGCCGCCCTATTAAAAAGCCAAAGTTCCTCATCGCCTATCCGTTCAAGCGCCAGGCGGAAAACCCGGCCCACATCTTCATCGGAGCCGCCGCCCTGCCGCTGTACCGCTTCCCAAACCTCGTGTGTGGGGATGTGAGGCTGCGTTATCCAGCAGATTCTGCTCTCGTCAAAACCCAATTCCTGTAGTTCGGCCTTTTTTATCGGGGCGAATGGAACAAAGCGCCCCATTACCGCCGATCTATAATGCCTGCTTGTTGCCCAAATCCTGAAAAAACCCAGTACATGATCGATTCTGAACGCCTTGTAATACTTTTCAGCCGCCTTTATCCGCGCCCTCCACCAGGCATAGTTATCATTTGCCTGGGCAGTCCAGTTGTAAATCGGGAAGCCCCAATTCTGCCCGTTCAGGCTGTACATGTCGGGCGGCGCTCCCGCCGAAAAATTCTGATGAAAGTATTCCGGATGCGCCCAAACGTCACAACTGTCCTGATTCATCAGTATGGGCAGGTCGCCTTTAAGGATTATACCCATTTCGGCTACCGCATTGGCCGCGGCGGTGAACTGGCTGTCAAGGTTGTACTGAAGCCAAACCCAGAAAAGATGTTCGTACTTTTGCCTGGAATCGTTCCAGATCGCCTCTATGTCCCTGCCGCTGACCGTCTGAAACGCCTTCCATTCTTTCCAGCTTTTTTCGTTATTGGCCTCTTTCAGCCTGCGGAAAACGGCATAGGCCTTCACCCATTCGTTGTTACGCAGCCACACGCTGAACGCGGCTTCGCGTTCAATTTTTTCTATGTTGCCCCTGAAAATCTTGTGCAAAAGATCCAGCTTTGCCCTAGCCAGTTTATAGTACGGAAAACGTGTTTCACGGTCAAATTTAGCGCCTATTTCGTCCAGATCTTTCCTGTAGCCGGACGCTTCGGCAAGGTCCGCTATACGGAGGTAGACGGGATTCAGTCCAAAGGCCGTCAGCGCACTGTATGGTGAACTTTCGTAGCCGGTGTCATTTACAGGAAGAATCTGTATCAAGCCCACATCCATTTTTTTGCATAGTTTGGCAAATTCAACAAGGTCAGGGAATTCCCCAATTCCTATGCTTCCCGTTCCCCTTAAAGCGCCAACCGGAACAACCACGCCGATAAGTCGCCCGTTCGTCAATGCATCAGCCATTTAAGACATCTCCTTGCGTTTTGTGATACGCCGGCAACTAACAGGGTATCCACCTGCATATAGTCTTTAGTATAAGTATTATTACCCCTGTTGGACAAGGCCCCGCAGTGAGACATCGAAAAAGTAACCGAAAAGTATGGTTTGAGACAGAAAGAAAATGTAACTCAAATTGTAACTATTCAGTCGCCGGAAGGTTAAAAGGGAGGGAATACGAGCCGTGGAATACTTTGACAAGCTCCTCTCCTATATTTGCATGGTGTTTATGCACGGTTTGAATGAATGATTCT
>JAITKQ010000082.1 GCA_031278295.1 Spirochaetaceae bacterium
AGAATCATTCATTCAAACCGTGCATAAACACCATGCAAATATAGGAGAGGAGCTTGTCAAAGTATTCCACGGCTCGTATTCCCTCCCTTTTAACCTTCCGGCGACTGAATAGTTACAAAGATTTTTGTGAATGTAAAACCGCTGTGGCAATTCTATATTTACGTTTTAAACGCGGGAAAGCGCCTTTCATGCCGGACACATTGCCTATAAAACCCGCCGGCGGGTATAATTTTGTTATGCAAGACGGCTTCGGGCGAATAATCGATTACATGCGTGTTTCGGTAACGGACAAGTGTAATATGCGGTGCGTTTACTGTATGCCGCCGGAAGGGGTGGACTGGGTGCCGCACAGCGAGGTACTGAGTTTTGAGGAAACGCTAAGAATCTGTACGGCGGCTGCCGGGCTGGGAATCAGCAAGATCAAGGTTACCGGAGGGGAACCGCTCGTTAGGCGGGGGCTTACCACATTCATCCGTTCGCTAAAGCGGACGCCCGGCATCGTGTCCGTGACGCTTACCACCAACGCCCTCGTGCTGGGTGATTTTTTGGATGAGCTGGTGGATACGGGCATTGACGGGGTGAATATCAGCCTTGATACACTAAACGCGGATGTTTTCCGGTATATCACGCGCTCGGACGGCTTTGAAAGGGTTCTGCGCTCACTCGGCTTGGCGCGTGAGGCGCGTCTGGACATAAAAATTAACTGTGTGCCGATGCGCGGTGTCAACGAGGGCGATGTTGTCCCGCTGGCGGAGCTCGCGCGGCATGAAAAAACGGCGGTACGTTTCATAGAACTGATGCCGCTGGGCCTGGCGGCAAACCTGGCCCCTGTACCCCAGTCCGAGATTTTTGAACGTCTGCGGCAGGCTTTCGGCGCTTTGCGGGTATTCGATGGACGGCTTGGAAACGGTCCCGCCTCTTACTACAGCGTACCGGGTTTTGCGGGAAAGATCGGTTTTATCAGCGCGATCAGCCACAGTTTCTGCGCCGCGTGCAACCGGCTGCGGCTGACCGGTGTCGGTCTTTTGAAGCCCTGCCTTGCCAGCGACGCCGGCGTTGATCTGAAGGCGATCGTGCGCGGCGGCAAGGACGACGAGGCTATAGCCCAAGCCATAAGCTCCGCCGTTATGCTTAAACCGATCAGGCATGACTTTTATCAGGGCAACGGAAATAATCAGCATAAAAAGAAAAATATGTTCAGGATAGGAGGCTAATTATGGGTAAAATTCACGCTATATGCGTTAGCGAACGGAAAGGAACGCAAAAACACGCGGTCGGGGAGGCCGAATTTGTAACGGAGCACGGGATAACGGGCGACGCGCACGCCGGTCCCTGGCACAGGCAGGTGAGTCTGCTGTCGTTTGAAAAAATTGAAGCGTTCCGGAAGCGGGCCCGCGCCCAAACAGCGGGGAATGGCGGTTTAGACATAGATTTTGGCGCTTTTGGCGAGAATCTTGTCGTGGAAGGTTTCGATTTTTCCGGCCTGCCCCCTGGCGTACTCTTCGGATCCGGAAGCGTCCTGTTGGAGATGACGCAGATAGGCAAGGAATGCCACAGCCACTGTCATATATTTGATACGGTCGGCGACTGTATAATGCCGCGTGAGGGTGTTTTTGCGCGTGTGCTACAGGGCGGCGTGCTGAAGTGCGGCGCGGATTTGAATATCGTGAAACGTTACCGTGTCGGCATAATCACGGCAAGCGACAAGGGTTCGCGCGGCGAGCGTGAGGATACGAGCGGGGCCGCGATCCGCGAGTTTGTTTCCGCCAAAGGCTACGAGGTGACAAGCTACACCCTTCTAAGCGACGATCAGCCCCTGCTTGAAGCGGAAATAAAACGTCTTGCCGATGGCGGATTCGCCGAATTGATCCTGACGACGGGCGGCACCGGCTTTTCGCCGCGGGACCGTACCCCGGAAGCTACCCTCGCGGTTGCGGATCGGCTTGTTCCCGGAATTGCCGAAGCGATGCGTCATTCCAGCCTTGCGATTACGCCACACGCGATGCTGAGCCGGGCAGTCTCGGCAATCCGCGGTTCGTCCCTGATAATCAACCTGCCGGGAAGCCCCAAGGCGGTAAAAGAATCGCTGGCCGCCATAAGCGGGGCGCTTAGGCACGGGCTGGATGTCCTGACAGGCCCTTCCGCCGACTGCGGCCAAACCTGAACGGCCACATAGCTTAGGCTTTCACCGCCAAAAACGGAACATAAAGAATCCGGACCAGGTCCGGGTGGGCTACACAAGGGTATGTTTGTGGCGGTGTAACAAATAATATTACAATTATGTATGAATGTTATTTTTGCCTACAAAATTGTAGCGTAAGGGTCCTGTAAACAGTAGTGGGGGTAATGGAGCAGACCGGAGCGAACGTATGTGAGTGAGGACTGCGGAATTAGGGGGAGCCGCCCGCCCTGAAAATTCCCGAATTTTGTACGAAAAGGTGGCGGGTAAGGATGCGCCGCTCCCCCTCATGGACAAAAATCCCTTCAATTTACCGTGTAGATTACGGATTGGCACGTTTTTTGCTCTACCTTTCACAGAAAAAAATTCTCGCAGGAGGTAAAATGCGAAAAAAAAAGTTAATTGCGGCTGTACTGATGGGCCTGGTTGTGGCGGGCGCCGTCTTTGCGCAGGACGAGTGGACCATAGAAAACGCGCTGGATATGGTCTGGCTCTTCCTTGGCGCCGCGCTGGTATTCATTATGCAGGTCGGATTCGCGCTTGTCGAAACCGGCCTGACCCGCGCCAAAAACGCCACAAACATTGTCATGAAGAACCTGATGGATTTTTGTTTTGGCGCTGTCGTCTACTGGGCTATTGGCTGGGGTCTGATGTACGGAGCGGACGCGCTTGGCGGGCTGGTAGGGACATCGGATTTTTTCAAGAATATCATGGATGATCCCGGTTACTACCGTGACTGGTTCTTCCAGGTTGTATTCGCGGCGACGGCCGCTACGATAGTTTCGGGCGCCATGGCGGAGAGGACGCGGTTTAAGTCTTATTTGCTCTACACCTGTTTCATCTCGGCGTTCATATACCCGATCTCCGGTCACTGGGTGTGGGGCGGCGGCTGGCTTTCCGAGCTTGGCTTCCATGACTTTGCCGGCTCCACCGTTGTTCACTCGGTGGGCGGCTGGGCCGCCTTGATGGGGGCGCTGGTGTTGGGGCCGCGTGTCGGCAAGTACGTGAAATGCGCGGACGGCAAGGTTTCGGTGAGGGCGTTTCCGGGGCACAGTATGCCGCTTGCGATGACGGGGGTTTTCCTGCTCTGGTTCGGCTGGTACGGCTTTAACGGCGCGTCCACGCTTTCCGGCTCCAGTCCCGACATAGCCCGTGTATGCGTTACGACAACGCTTGCGGCGGCTTCGGGCACGATCGGCGCCCTGTTTACATCCTGGGTATGGTTCAAGAAACCGGACGCCTCGATGTCTATGAACGGCGCGCTTGCCGGTCTGGTTTCGATAACGGCGCCCTGCGGCGTGGTGTCCCCGGCGGCTTCAATCGTAATAGGGCTTGTCGGCGGCATACTCGTGGTGCTTTCGGTTGAATTCATCGACAAGGTGTTGAAGATAGATGATCCTGTCGGCGCTTCTTCCGTTCACCTTACCTGCGGAATCTGGGGCACCCTGGCTGTCGGTATCTGGGGGAATGTTGAAGGCGTAGCGGTAGGGGCCCTGCACGGCGGCGGCGCGGCCCAGCTTGGCGTTCAGGCGCTCGGCGTTGTGTCCGTAGGCGCGTGGGCCGCGATCACAAGCCTGGTCCTGTTCCTTATTATAAAAGCTACCGTCGGACTCCGCGTGAACCAGAAGGAAGAACTACAGGGGCTTGATATTACCGAGCATAAGGCGGACGCCTACGCGGGCTTCCAGATATTCAGCAATACGTAAGGAGGCTGCGATGAAGTTAATTGTTGCGTACATTCAACCGCATGCGTTGAATGATGTTAAGCAGGAATTGTACAGGGAGAAGGTTTACAAACTTTCAGTAACGAACGCGCTTGGCTGCGGTCAGCAAAAAGGTTACACCGAGCATTACCGCGGCGTTGAAATAGAAGTGAACCTGTTGAAAAAAGTACGGATCGAAGTAGCGGTAAACGACAATTTTGTTAAACCGACGGTGGATGCGATAGTGAAGGGCGCACGTTCCGGTGACATAGGCGACGGTAAAATATTTGTGCTGCCTATTGAAGAGACCATACGTATCCGTACCGGGGAAACCGGTACGGAAGCGGTCGGTTAATCCGAAAATCTTAAAAAGTGAGGGGCCGGGCGGCGCGGTTCAAGTAAAGTTGGACCGCGCCGCCTTTTTCCGTTCACGGCCTTCCTGTTGCGGCAGGGGCGGTGAGGGGCGGAAGCGGCGACCGTGTGATTCGCCACTTCCCCCATACTATCTATTATGATACTATGGTAATGTAACGGTGACGGGAGGGGCTTATGGCGTTATTACGGGTAAAAGATTTTCCCGATGATATTTATGAAAAAACCTTATCCGCGCGTGGAAAAATTGCCATGCCGCGGGGTGCTCCCGAAGCCGCAAAAAAGATTGACAACGCTGATGCCGGTATTTCCATTGATTCTACAAATACTTTTTGGAAATACGATAGATCAAAAATATTACCCGGGGATGAATGGACTTGTTCAAGAACCTATTTGAATGTGGGCAAAAGCCCACGGGTTCTTGAACAGGTTTTTCAGCGGAAGTTGTTCAGAAACTGAGGTTTCTGAACAACTCTAATGTATAAATTACATGGGGGAGGGGGATTTGGCGGATACTTCCATCGCAAGCAAATATTTTTGTAGGGACGCATTGGCCGAAGGCACCGGAAATTATTCTGCGGTTTATCATGTATATTATGCTGTAACGGTGCGCGGAAACAAAGGCATATCGGTAACGAATCATGATTTATAGAGGTTTGCGAGAACCTTTGGTACGTTATATTTCTTGATACATTTTTTGATAAAAAGATTTGGGAGGAAGTATGGCTGATGCCGCTTTTATTACGCCGCGGGGGGTTGCGGCGGCGACAGGGAATAAAGGGGATATTTTTATCGCGGCGGGCGTGGTTGCCGCCGTGATGATGATGATTATCCCGATGCCGACTTTTCTTTTGGACAGCCTGATGGCGATGAACCTGATCATGGGTTTGCTCGTGCTGTTGATAGTGCTGTACACAAAAAAGGCTACAGATTTTAGCGTGTTTCCGACCATGCTGCTGATTCTGACCGTGTTCGGCCTCGCGCTCAATATCTCCTCGACTCGGCTTATCCTGGCACAGGGTGAAAATTTTTCAGGCAGGATGGTACGCGCGTTCTCCAGCTTCGTTGTCGGCTCAGGCGGGCGTGAAGGCCTTGTCATCGGGTTTGTAATTTTCATCGTGCTGATAGCCGTGCAGGTTGTGGTCATCACGAAGGGCTCGACGCGGATTGCCGAAGTCGCGGCCCGCTTTACGCTGGACAAAATGCCGGCTAAGCAGATGGCCGTCGAGTCGGAATTCAACTCCGGCGCGATAAGCGAGGAGGAGATGAAGCGGCGCAAAGACGAGATAGAACAGGAATCAAGTTTTTACGGCGCGATGGACGGCGCAAGCAAGTTTATTTCCGGAAACGTAAAGATCGGCATCTTTATCACGATCGTGAATATAATTGCCGGTATCATAATCGGCTCGGCGCTGCACGGTGAATCTGTCGGCCAGGCCGTCGGCACCTATATCGCGTTCGCCATTGGAGACGGCCTTTTGAGCCAGTTTCCCAGCCTGCTGATCTCCACGGCAACCGGTATCATCGTAACCCGTTCCGTGTCAAACGGCACCTTCGCCGAGGACATTTCCGAAGAATTTACCAGGCATCCGCGTATCTACTGGATCGGCGCCGCCGTGCTGCTGATTTTCGCGCTGATACCGGGCTTTCCCTGGTACGTGCTTGTCCCCATGAGCCTGCTGCTCGGTTTCTTTGCCTTCCGCCTGAACCGTGACCAGAGGCGGGGGCATACCGCCGCAGACGCTTCCGGCGCGGAAGCCGCCAGGAAACAAAAGGAAGAAACGGGGGAAATCCCGCCCATAGTGCCGCTCGATCCGCTATCGCTTGAGCTTGGTTACGGGCTTGTTCCGCTTGTTGACAAGGACAAGGGGGCGGAACTTTTGGAGCGTGTCCAGCGTCTCCGCCGCGAATCGGCGCTCGATCTGGGCCTTGTGATTCCAAAGATCAGGATTATAGACAACATGGCCCTGGATCCGGCGGAGTACTGCCTCAAGATCAAGGGGGCGGAGGTCGGGCGGGGCAGGATCCGCATGGGGCATTACCTCTGCATCAACCCGGGCGGCGCCAGCGATAACATACCGGGCGAGCGCACAGTGGACCCGACCTTCGGCCTGCCAGCAATATGGGTGAGCGAGGACCGCCGCGACGAGGCCGAACGCGCCGGCTACACCGTGATTGACCCGCCGTCCATCATCGCGACTCACCTTACCGAGATAATCAAGTCCCACGCCGCCGAGATTCTGGGCCGGCAGGATACGCAGCGAATCATAGACGACATCAAGAAGGACTACCCGGCGGTTGTCGAGGACGCCCAGAAAAATTTAAGTCTGGGAGAGATTCAAAAGGTGCTGCAATCCATGCTGCGTGAGCAGGTTTCGATCCGAAACATGGTTACGATTCTGGAAACGCTTTCCGACTTCGCGCCAATATCAAAGGATGTTCAATTTCTTACCGAAAAGGCGCGTCAGAGTCTGGGACGCCAAATATGCTTACAGTACACGGACGAGGACCGGAAACTCCGCGTACTGACCATAGATCACGAGTTTGAACAAAAAATTGTTGACAGCGCGGTACAGACTGTTTCCGGCAAAATCTGTGCGCTGGAACCTTCACTGCACGTTTCGTGGATAAAGGCGCTGTCGGCCTCAATCGCTTCCGTCCGCTTACAGGGCTGGTCGCCGCCCATAATCCTCTGCTCCGAGCAGGCGCGTTTCCTCGTCAAGCAATCCACGGAACGGGAACTGCCGGAACTGGTTGTGCTGTCCGTCCGCGAGATCGCAAACGACATAGACATAGAACAGTTGGGGGAAATCCGTGTATAAGGCGTATGTCAGCTTTTTTCGGAAGCGATAAATGCCAGGTACTCGCCGTACCCGGTACTGTTTTCCGCGGCAAGACGCCGGAGTTCTCCGGCGTCTATCCAGCCGTTGCGGTACGCGATCTCTTCTATGCATGACACGTACAGGCCCTGGCGTTTCTGAATCGTTTCTATAAAGTTGGCCGCTTCCAAAAGGCCGTCATGTGTGCCGGTATCGAGCCACGCCATGCCGCGGCCCAAAAATTCAACGGAAAGTCTTTTTGATTCGAGGTAAACTTTGTTTATCGATGTAATTTCAAGTTCGCCCCGTGCGGAAGGTTTTACATTTTTTGCTATTTCCAGTACGTCGTTGCCGTAAAAGTACAAGCCTGGTACCACATAGTGCGATTTCGGAGCGTCCGGTTTTTCCTCGATTGAAACAACCCTGCCGGATTCATCAAACTCGATCACGCCCAAACCGCTCGTATCCTTTACATAGTATGCAAAAATTACGCCGCCCCCGAAACATTCAACCCTTGCGAGGGCCTCCCTTAACATATTGCCAAAGCCGCGCCCGTAAAAAACATTGTCGCCCAGCACAAGGGCGCAGGCGCTGTCCCCGACAAATTGCCGGCCCACTATGAAGGCGTCGGCGATACCCCGCGGCTTTTCCTGCACCGCGTACCCAAAACGCATACCAAGCCGCTCCCCGCCGCCAAACAAG
Organism: Spirochaetaceae bacterium; assembly: GCA_031278295.1. Taxonomy (GTDB): domain Bacteria; phylum Spirochaetota; class Spirochaetia; order Treponematales; family Breznakiellaceae; genus JAIRMY01. The sequence goes on from JAITKQ010000082.1 coordinate 7,776, forward strand.
TCCTGAAACAAAGTTATATCACGCGGCGTGGACACGATTAAAATCTCACGGATACCGGCAAGCATCAACACGGACAAGGGGTAGTAAATCATCGGTTTGTCGTACAGCGGGAGAAGCTGTTTTGAAATGACTTTTGTTATCGGAAACAGCCGCGTTCCCGCGCCGCCCGCGAGGATTATCCCCTTCATACCAGGCCATTATACCCCTACCCGGCGCGGCGGTAAAGGTCACGCGCGCGGGTCAGGCGCGCGGGTCAGGCGCGCGGGCGGGTCGGGCGGTAAAGGCCGCACACGCGGTTCAGGCGGTCGGCGGTAAAGGCCGCGCGTGCGGGTCGGGCGGGCGGGCGGTAAAAGTCGCGCGTGCGGGTCGGGCGGGCGGGCGGTAAAAGTCGCGCGCGCGGGTCAGGCGGCGGACGGGCGGTAAAAGTCGCACGCGCGGGTCAGGTGGTCGGCGGTAAAGGTCAGGCGGGTCGACGGTAAAGGGCGCGCGGGGCGGGCGGGCGGTAAAGGCCGCGCGTGCGGGTCAGGCAGACGAGCGGTAAAGGGCGCGCGCGGGTCAGGCGGGCGGGCGGTAAAAGTCGCGCGCGCGGGTCAGGCGGACGGGCGGTAAAGGTCAGGCGGGTCGGCGGTAAAGGGCGCGCGGGTCGGGCGAGCGGGCGGCGGCAGTAAAGGCCGCATGCGCGGTTCAGGCGGGTCGGGCGGTAAAAGGCGCGCGCGCGGGTCAGGCGGCGGACGGGCGGTAAAGGTCAGGCGGGTCGGCGGTAAAGGGCGCGCGCGCGGGTCAGGCGGGCGGGCGGTAAAGGCCGCACGCGCGGGTCAGGCGGGCAGGGGGGATGAGAAAAAGAAGGACGGGCGGTAAAGGGCGCGCGGGTCAGGCGGTAAAGGGCGCGCGCGCGGGCAGCGGGTCGGGCGGCGGTAAAGGCCGCATGCGCGGGTCAGGCGGGTCAGGCAGACGAGCGGTAAAGGTCAGGCGGGCGGGCGGGGCAGGCGGTAAAAGGCGCGCGCGCGGGTCAGGCGGCGGGCTTATTCTAGGGCGGTCTTTAACAGAGTCCGCGTGTACTCATGCTGCGGGCCGGCGAATATGTCCCGCGCCGCGCCAGCCTCCACTATTTTGCCCGCCTTCATGATGACAAGCGAATGGCAGAGACTCCGCACCACGCGGAGATCGTGGCTGATAAAAATGTACGAGAAA
>JAITKQ010000115.1 GCA_031278295.1 Spirochaetaceae bacterium
CCAGGCACGGGCGGTGGTCTTTCGCCCGATGAAACAGCAAAGCCGCGATACACGCCAAAAGGTAACCGCCCGGCGGCCTCACTGTTCACTGCTCACCGTCCAATCCGGTCAAAATCGCTCAATTGCGACTTGGGTATTTCCCGTCCCATGCCTCATTTTAGCAAATTTTTCTAAATAGAGTTGTTCAGAAACCTCAGTTTCTGAACAACTTCCGCTGAAAAACCTGTTCAAGAACCCGTGGGCTTTTGCCCACATTCAAATAGGTTCTTGAACAAGTCCAATGTAAAACTGCTGAATCGGTGCCGCCTTAGCTATCCGCGTAAAAAAAACAGGTGTATACTGATACGGATGTTCAAATTCATCCTTTTTTTATACGACAGCGCCCGGTTTTTTTTACTGACTTTTCTGCTGGCCGGGGCTCAGTTGAATATTCGGGATAGTTATTTTGTGCCCGGCCTCCCGTACGCCGCCCCGCTCGCCCTATTCCCGCTTATGGCCTTTTTTCTATGGCTGGATAACAAAAAATACAGGCCATTTGCCTGGCTCTACGCCGCCGGGAAAATAACAAGCGTCTGCGCCGCCCTTACTTCCGCAATTCCGGCGCTTAAAGGTTTTGAGGCGGGGTTTTCGCTGCCGGATGCCGGGGGTATTTTTGTGAATCATATTATACCGGTTTTGGCGTTGCCGGATTTTATTTTTTTGATACCGATTGTTGTTTCGTTAAAAAATGAGGACTGAAGACGCGGATTCCCCGATGCTGGCCCAGTACCGGCGGATCAAGAAGGCGCATCAGGGGGATGTGCTTTTTTTCCGGCTGGGTGATTTTTACGAAATGTTTGCCGAGGACGCGCTTGAAATTTCGGCGTTGCTCAACCTCACGCTGACTCACCGCAACGGGCTTCCCATGTGCGGCGTTCCCTACCACGCCGCACGCTCGTACATAGCCCGCCTTTTAAAGCATGGTAAAAAAATAGCTATCTGCGAGCAGACCGGCGAACCGGCCAAAGGCAAGACGCTGATAGAACGGGATGTCGTCGAGGTGATCAGCCCCGGCACCACGGTGGACGAAGAATTCCTTGAACGCGGCAGCGCGAACTACCTTGCCTGCATTTTCGGGGCGGAAAGCGCGTTGGCCTTTGCCTACATCGACCTTTCGACCGGCGAATTCCGCGCCGCCGCCTTCCCGTGGGAGGACGCCGCCTCGCGCCTCCGCCAGGAACTGGAACGCCTGGACATCAAAGAAATCGTTGTGGAAGAGGCCTTGCTCCGTGAAAAGCCGCTTGTGGCGCGGGCGCTTGATGAGCGGCGCGGCGTCGTGGTAAACCGCTGGGCCGATTGGCTTTTTGACGCGGAACGGAGCGCGGAACGCCTTCACCAGCAGTTTGGACGCGACCTTGCCGCCGAGCTTGGCAGACTCCGGCTCGCGCCCGAGCTACTCGCCGCAGGGGCACTGCTCTCCTACCTTGACGAAGCGGCGAAAAGCCGCATCCCGCACGTCCGCCGCCTGAGAATCTACAGCGAGGACGAGTATGTCTGGATCGACGAGGCAAGCCGCCGCAACCTTGAACTCCTCCGCAACCTGCGGGACGGCGGCGTTCATTTTTCACTGCTGGAAACCCTGGACGAGACAAAGACCGCTATGGGGCGGCGGCTGCTCAAACACCGCGTGGCCCACCCGCTGCGCGACATAGCAAAAATTGAAAAACGCCTGGACATGGTGGACGCTTTTTACCATGACCAAAAAACCCTGTCCGCCCTGCGCGGCCTGCTTGCCGGGATGCCGGATTTCGAGCGTCTTTCTTCCAGAATCGCGATGAATCGTGCCCACGGCAAGGATATGCTGGCGCTAAAAAATGCTCTTTCTTCGCTCGAAAAGTGCTGCCGTATGCTGGAGGAAGCGCAAAAAACAGAAGTTTGGGCGTGTAAAGGTATGCAATTCGAGTCGGAGGAGGCCGTTTCCTTCGACGAAACGGCGTTTTCCCGGCTTGCCGCGCTGAAAGGGACGCTGGAAAAGGGTATATGCGATGACCCGTCAACGCTTTTGACCGAGGGGAAGCTGATACGCGCCGGTTTTAACGCCGAATTGGATGCCCTGCACGATCTCAGGGACAACGGACGTGCGCTTTTGGAGGCCTACCTGGAGGATGAACGGCAAAAAACCGGTATTTCAAACCTGAAAATACGCTACAACCGGCTTTTGGGCTACTATTTCGAGGTCGCGGCGAATCAGCTTTCAAAGATACCGCCCTACTTCATCAAGCGGCAGGGGCTGGTCTCCGGCGAACGTTTTACGACGGACAGGCTGGCGGCCCTGGAGTCCGATATAAACGGCGCGTCCGGCAGGATAATCGAGCTTGAAAAGAATCTGTTTACCGCGCTACGCGAGGAGGCGAAGGGTTGTTTGGGCGAACTGGGGGCGGCGGCAAAGCGGGTGGCGGAGCTGGATACGGCCCAGTCGCTTGCCCGCGCCGCCGCGGCGCGGGTGTGGGCAAGGCCGCTGGTGGACGGGCTGAACCGGCTCAACATCGTCGAGGGGCGGCATCCGGTTGTCGAGGCGAATCTTGCACGGGGGGAATTCATGCCAAACGACATTGTGCTGGACGCCAGGCCTGAAGGGGACGACCGGCCAGCCTTCGCGCTGATAAGCGGCCCCAACATGGCCGGGAAATCCACCTACCTGCGGCAGGCGGCGCTTATCACCGTAATGGCGCAGATGGGCAGCTTTGTTCCGGCCCGCACCGCAGAAATAGGGGCTACGGACAGGATTTACTGCCGGGTCGGGGCCTCGGACAACCTGGCGCGGGGCGAATCAACCTTTCTGACGGAGATGCTGGAGACGGCCGCCATCCTCAATTCGGCGACGGAGCGGAGCCTTGTGATAATGGACGAGGTAGGGCGGGGAACCGGTACGCGGGACGGGCTGGCGATTGCACAGGCTGTGAGCGAATACCTGCTGGACACGGTGCGTTGCCGTACGCTTTTCGCTACGCACTACCACGAGCTTGCCGCTATACGCCACCCGCGGCTTGTGAACCGCTCTCTTCTTGTAGAAGAGAGCGGCGGTGAAATCGTTTTCCGCCGCCGTCTTGTAGAGGGTGCCGCCGCCGAATCCTACGGCCTCCACGTAGCGAGCCTTGCCGGCGTCCCGGAAGAGGTTTTGCGGCGGGCGGAGCAGGTGATGGCCGGGCTGAAGTCCGGCGAAAAAACGCCGCCCCCGGACGAAACGCAGCCTGAATCAGGAAAAGCGCGGCCCGCCCCCGCCCCCGCCCCCGTGCGGGGCGGGGGCGGGCTTGTGACGGACGAGCTTGCCGCCTTGGATATCAACGCAACAAGCCCGCTGGAGGCCCTGAAGCTACTCTGCCGCTGGAAGGCCCTGCTTGGCGAAGCCCCTCCCCCCGTCAAACAGAAAAAAACGGCCAAAGCGCCGCCGGATTCGAAAAAAAATGAAAGCGCCGGGGAGCCGCAGCCCGGCCTGTTCGACTCCTAGCAGCCTCTTGTACCTGTAGGTTTTTATTCGCAGTGGGGTCTAATACCCCGCCGACCCTTCCTTACCGGCCTTAGACAAGCGGCAAGTCCCGGCAACCTGTCGCGTTTGTAAGCTTCATTCGCGGCGGAATGCTACACGGCCGTCTTGTGAAGTATGCTACGGACGACTCACAGGGGCATCGGGTTTTTTGCGTATTGCGGGAAAGCCGCCGACGGGTATAATTACCTTATGCTGAATAAAATTGGTTCATCCGAGTTGATACAGGCGCTGCCGCATATACGGACGCTGCGCGGAAAAACTGTTGTGGTAAAGTATGGCGGCAGCGCTATGATAAATGCCGAGCTAAAAAAGGCCGTGATAGACGATATTGTGTTTACCGCGGCGGTCGGGATACGGGTTGTGCTGGTACACGGCGGCGGGCCGGAGATTGACGCGGTGCTGAAGGCGGTGGGCAAGGAGATTCGTTTCGTGGACGGGCTGCGTTACACGGACGAGGATACGATGAACATCGTACAGATGGTACTCTGCGGCAAGGTTAGCAAGGACATTTGTGCGCTGATTCACGGGGCCGGAGCGCAGGCTGTCGGGCTTTGCGGGCTGGACGGCGGGCTTCTCGAAGCGGTCCGCGTTAAGGCGGACGGTTTGGGGATGGTCGGCGAGATTCGGCGCGTAAACAGGGACTTCCTTGAAAAGACGCTTGATAGCGGCTCCATCCCTGTCATCTCGTCTGTCGCGATGGGAATCGGGGAGGATGCCGGCAAATCCCTCAACGTGAACGCGGATACGGTGGCCGCCGTGATTGCCGCCGCACTCGCCGCCGAAAAACTGGTGCTTGTAACGGACGTGCGGGGCATCCTGCGTAACGTGCTGGAACCGGACAGCCTTATCGGCACGGTGAGCAGGCGGGAACTGGACGAACTGCGGAACGCGGGCATCCTGAGCAAGGGGATGATTCCCAAGTCCGAATGTTGCGCGCTCGCTCTGGACGGCGGCGTCAAAAAGGCGCATATAATCGACGGACGCATCCCGCACTCGCTTTTGACCGAGCTTTTTACGGATGAAGGGGTAGGCACGCTGATAACAGGGTGAGCATTGACGTGGTGCGGGTAAAGGCGTTTTCTGTTTTTATTTTTATATTTTGCCTCTCTGCGTCGGCGGGGCGGAGTCCCGTTTACGCTCAGTCTGTGCCGGACGGGGTATACCAGACGCCACCCGTGCTGTACGTGGGTGACAGGGGCAGCCTCGTCTACCCGCTCGACATTTTTACACGGCTTCCCGACGGCGGGCCTGTTTTTCCTGACGGACTTCCCGAAACGGACGATGTTGTGATTCACAAAGTTGATCTGGACAGACGGGGCAGGCGGGTAATCGTTGAATTCCAGGCTTTTAGGACGGGGTCCGTGCCCCTGCCCCCCATACCACTGTCCGGCGACTTCAAACTCAAGGGTCTGTCTGTAAACATCGCGTCGATACTGGATTCGCAAAAAGGTTCACTTACCCTTTCACCGTCGGCAGGCCTCCTGTCCGCGCCGGGAACTTTCTGGATAATCACGGCGTTTTCCATGCTCATTGTCGTAGCGCTTATGGCCCTTGCCCTGCTATGGATAAACGGCGGCGCCCTGTTTAGCGGCGTCCGCGGCGCGTTACGGACCTTCCTGCTGATGCATGGCATAAACAAGCGTTTACGCATCCTGGAAAAGCGGCTTGATATGGGGCAGATCACGGAAAAGGATACCCTTTCCGCGCTGTCAAACGAAATCCGCGCCTTCCTGAGCCGTTTCTGGGGGCGTCCCTGTTACGCGGTTTCCGCCGAAGAATTCCTGTATTTCGAACTTCCGGAGCCAGGCCTTGCGGGCGCTGCACCCGCCGGCGCGGAAAATGACGCGGGAACCGCGCGGCTTCTATCCGCCCTGAGCGCTTTTTTCAGAAGGTGCGACGAAGTCCGCTTTGCGGCCGCCGCGATAACGCGGGAAGCGGCAAGGTCTGTCTATGCCGAGGCCAAGTCTCTGGTAAACGGGAGGGAGCTTGCCGAAAGCAACCCCCGTTTTGCCTACCGCCGGGCCCGTCCCGGTCCCCCGGTATCCGGGTATGGTTAAACTTATGTTCCGACTCGGAATTTGGGCGGTTTTCGGGGCGCTTGCGGGATTTCCTCTTCTGCCCCGTCGCGCACGGAACGGTCCGGGGACTTGGCTGTAGCGGTTTTTGAGACTTAAAAGCCGTAAGCCAAAGCCGCAAAACCGCGTTTTTAAGCGGGGTGTGCGGCAAGCTCAAACGCACGTTTGATGTACGCGGCCTGACGGAGGTTCTGCGCGTACTCGTCCTCAAAATCGCCGCTGTCCAAACATCCCGCTATATGGAGCAGCATGTTGGCAAAATGGTTATCGGCGGGCATATCTATGTTTTCCACGCCGTCCGCCGTTTCAAAAATTATGCGCGGCCTAAAGCCGGGCGGGGCGGTGTAGGCGCGTGTCGAGGTAATTTTCCCGGTACTGCCCCAAATTTCATAGCCGCACTGGTAAAAGTTATCCATGCCAAAGGCCAGTTCAGCCGCAATCCCTTCCGGACAGTCAAGGTACATGCCGCCGGAAATGTCAACCCCGCTGGCTCCGTAACAGAGAGTGGCGGCCTTCATCATAAAATTGTATTGAGGAAGCATGACCTGCAAAGCCTTTAGCGGGTACGCGCCGTTGTCCAGCAGAGAACCGCCGCCCAGCTCGGGATGGTAGCGGATGTTGCCGACCGGCAGCGGCGGGATGCCAAACGAAGCGCGGAATGTCCGTATTTCTCCGATTTTTTGCCCGGCGAGCGCGTTACGCACCCACTGGTGCTGTGAATGAAACCGGAACTGAAAATTTTCGGCGACCAACAGCCTTTGCGCGCGCGCAAAGGCTGTTATCTCTTCCAACTGGCCGTACTCCGTAACCAGCGGTTTTTCACAAAGGACATGTTTGCCATTCTTGAGCGCGTTCATGGTCCATTCATGATGCATGGAATTGGGCAGGGGTATGTAAACCAAATCTATATGCCTGTCCCGGATTACATCTTCATAGGTTCCCCACGAAACGCCGTCGTACCGCTTTGCCGCGTCCCGGGCCTTTGCCGGATCGCGGCTCGAGACCGCGCAAAGGTTAAACCGCGGCGAATTAAAAAGCTCAGGGATTAGCGAGCGTACCGCAATGCTGGCGCATCCCAAAACCGCCGCGTTATACTTTTTTTTCATACAAGCTGCCTTTGGCGCCGCCCCGTGGCAACGCCGCTTAATTTAACGAGTCCGCTTACCGGATTTCGCGCCGGGGATAGTGGCTGATAAGCCGGCCACCCCGCCGCCCGCCTAAAGGTAGGGCAGCGCGGCAACAAGGCTACGCGCCTGCACATTTACAAAATTATTAAACCGCAGGAACGTGTATACCTGATTCAGCGAGATCCATGTGTACCCTTCCGGCAGTTCAAGCGGAAAATTTTCATCAGCCATGATCAGCATATAACGGTTCTGATCGTGGTAAAACCTGCCGCCCTCCTCCGACTGCAATGTATCATACAGTATGCGATCAGTCCGCGCGGCGCGTACATAATCAAGAAACGGAACATGGCCGTCGGGCAGGCCGCCGCTGTCCACAAGGCACTGAACGGCAGGCGCCAATTCCAGCGCGTCGTAATTGCCGCATTCAAGTTTTGCCTGCACAAGAAAATGCGGAACGCCGTGAATTTCTTTTATGATAAACGCGCATACATAATTTTGTACCGGTTTAATTACAGGCTGCCGCCACGAAGTAACTTCACGGTTTGCGATGGAAACATTTATTCCCAAAATCTTGAAAAATTTATAGTCTTTGTGGACAATTTCATTTTCTGTTACGCGCCATTCAGGCATTTTGTTGACCGGGCAGGGCCGGACAGCAAGATCGCAACGCGCCTTTAGCCCTGTAAGCCATGATAAAATGTTGTCCATTGAATAAACGCTATGGTTTGTACGCGCGGACAGCAAAAGCGCTTTTCCAAAACCGGACAGGGCGCGCGTATCATCAAAAGGCTGCGCGGGGCGGCCAAAGTTAAGCAGCGAAAAAACGGACCGCGCCGGCATATTTACTTTATTGTCATGCCGCATAAGGCTTTTTATTTGACCGGCTGTCATCCAGCAAAAGTCTTCATAAACTTCAACATCGCCATCAACCATGATAACAATATTCCTGTTGCGCTTTCGCAAAAAACGCGATCCATGTTCGGACTGAAGCTGATCAACTATGATTTCACCCGGGTCCGCGTTTTCAAAATAATTCAGATAGAACGGTTTTCTGCCCCGGTGTACCTGCCGGAAGTTGCTTTTTGTAGCCTGTAGAGTCGGTGAAACCTGTACATGGTTTATGTTGCCCGGTTCAATTTTCATCTGCATCAGAAAATGCAAAACGCCGTTAAAGTTTTTTGCGATTATGCCCAAATAGCCGATTTCCGGCTGCTTGATTATAGGCTGAGTCCAGTGATGAAGCGCCCCGTAATTTGTTTCAACCTCGATGCCTTCTACCGAAAAAAATTTTCCGCTTGAGTGTTTTAAATTTCCGTCCCCGTCCATTATCCAGTTGTCAAGCCGTGAAAACGGGACCGGCTCTATCTTAACCGCCGTTTCCCTGTTCCGCCGTTCCATAAGGTCTTGTATTTCTTCAAGCGAATTTTTGGCGCCGTCGTTCAGCGTACATAATGACCGCAGAAGCATGGCAAAAGCATACCGCAATATGGTTTTTTATGACAGCCGTGAAAAACGGCGCGGCGTCCTACATCGCTTCGAGGAAGGGGATGCAGACAAGGTTAAATGCGGCCTTTAGCACACGGAGGACGGCGCGGCACAGGGCCGTGCGGGCGGCCTTTAGCGCCGCGTTTTCCGCTCCGAGAATCGGACATTCGTGGTAGAAACGGCTGAAATTTTTTGAAAGCTCGTACGCCCAGTTTGTAATTATGGACGGATTCATCTTTTCCGCCGCCTCGGATACTGTTTCCGGCCAGGCCGCTATCGTTTTTAAAAGTTCCCATTCCGCGTCGCTTGAGAGAAGTTCCGCGCCGGAATAATCATTTTTCGCGTTTTCCTTTTTCAAAATTGACGATATACGCGCGCCCATGTACTGTAGGTAGGGGCCTGTGTTGCCGTTAAACGAAAGCGATTCGGCTGGCTTGAACAGCATGTCCCTCTCAGGCGTAACCTGCAACAGGTAGTAATGCAGGGCGCCCAGCGCGATACTTTCGGCGGTTTCCTCCGCGTTGCCCACCGCCTCTTCCCGTTCCTTTTCGCGTATTTCGGCGAGCGCCATGCCGCGCAGCCGGTCGATCAGCTCGTCCGCGTCCACAACCGTGCCTTCACGGCTTTTCATCCTGCCGTCCGGCAGATTCACCATGCCGTAAGACAGGTGGTACAGGTTCCGCGCCCAGCCGAAGCCAAGCCGCAGCAGCAGCGTAAACAAAACCTGGAAATGATAGCGCTGTTCACTCCCCACCACGTAAACCAGTTTGTCAAAAGGCCAGTCGTCGTGCCTCAGTATCGCCGTACCGAAATCCTGTGTTATGTACAGTGATGTGCCGTCACCGCGAAGCAGTGTCTTTTTGTCAAGGTTTTCCGCCGTCAGATCCGCCCATACGGAACCGTCCGCCTCGCGGTAAAAAATATTTTTTTCAAGCCCCTTCAGCACCTCTTCCTTTCCCCGCAGGTACGTTTCGCTTTCAAAATAGTATTTGTCAAACGATATTCCGGTACGTTTGTACGTTTCTTTTATGCCGGACACCGCCCACCCGTTCATCTTTTTCCAGAGCGCCGCCGTCGCTTCGTCCCCGGCCTCCCATTTACGCAACAATTCCCGCGCTCTCTCTTCCGCCCCGCCGTCCGCCTTCAGCATCCTGTTGAATTCGACATAGCAGTCCCCGACAAAATGATCGCTCTTTTTGCCTGAGTCCTCCGGCGTCCTGCCCTTAAATTTTTCGGTGTAGGCAAGCATGGACTTGCAGATATGGATGCCGCGATCATTGATGATGCAGACCTTGCGCACATCCGCGCCGCAGGCGGCGAGGATGCGCGAGACGCTTTCGCCGAGCACGTCGTTTCGCAGATGCCCCAGGTGGAGGGGCTTGTTTGTGTTCGGGCTGGAAAATTCCACCATCACGCGGCGCCCCTTCAGCACATCGCTCCGGCAAAAATCTTTGCCGCCGTCAAATACCGCCTCAAGGATCGCCCGCGCGGACGGCCCGCGTTCCAGCCGCAGGTTGACGTAGGGTCCGGCTGCCGCCGCCACCCCGCCCCGGAAGCTCCCGTTAAGTTTTGCGGCGGCGGCGGCGGCGATCCGGGGAGGCCCCTTCCTGAAAAGTTTTGCGTACGGGAACATCGGAAAGGCAAGATCACCCAGCTCCGGTTTAGGCGGCTTTTCAACGATTATTTTTTCGCCGCTCAGCCTTTCGGCAAGGCCGTACTCCTCAAGCAAACTATCAAGAACGGTGAGCACACGTTCCTTCCAAACATTTTTTGCGTCAAACATATTTACTCCGAAACATTTACGGCGAGCGCGATCATCTTTGTATAGTTATCCGCGCCCTGCCTGCGGAACGAACCGAGGTTTTCGTCCGTAAACGTACAGTTTGTACAGTACGCTATATTGCGTACGCCGTTTTTGACAAGCAGCGCGGCGTTGGCGGCCTGCATGTCTATATACCATTTAATCTCTCCGCCCGATTCCCTTTTTTGCACGACGGGGCCTAGCGGAAAAGCGCCGCCGTCTTTTGGGTCTCCGCCAAATTCCCGCTCGTACAGCGCGGCGCGTTCCCGGTCAACATTGTAGCAGCAGGAACGTATGCAGGGCCCCAGGACGGCGGCGACATTTTCGGGTTCTGTTTGGTAGCTTTTTGCCATAAGTTTAAGCGCGTTCTCCGCGATGCCGGTACCCTTCCAGCCTGAATGAAGAACGGAAAACGCTCCGCCGGACGTATCAAGCAAATACACCGGCAGGCAGTCCGCTACGGACACAAAGAGCCCTATATCGCGGCCTTTTGCGACAAGGCCGTCGGCATTTCGCGAAAGGCCGGCATCATCCTCTGTAAGCGCCTCCACGACACGGCTGTGCGTCTGGACGCAGTGAAACAATTTTTTGTCCGCAAGCCCAAGCTCCTGAAAAAATTTTTCGTATGCCGCGTCCCGCATCATATTACCGGCAGCCTGTAGCGTAACTATGCAGGAAATTTCATTCAGGGGTCTGTCGTCGTACATAAACGGAAAAACCGCATAAGGCCGCCGCCCGCCTGAAATGCTGAACGGATACAGGTTACAATTACCGGCGCTGCCCATTCGCTCTACCCCCCCACCCCCCTACGCTATTAAACGAAATTGGCAATTCCGCCGCCCGCTTCCACGCATCAGGCGGCCTTCCACATCCCCGTTGGCTTTTCATCGTAAACCTAAACCTTTCCCTTATAAGTTTTTCACCGGAAAGAAACCTTGCGGCTGGATCACGGACGATCGCCCCGTCCGCCGGCGGCTAATCACCGTATAGATCAGGTACGTCCCCCGCTCTTATGTTATCCTTTCCCCCGTTTATGTCAAGCTATGCGCCGGAGGGTCGGAGGGTCGGCGGAAAACCCGGAAGCGTAGAAAGAAGAAGGGGGGGGGGGGGGGGTTGCCTCTGAAAGAGGGAAAGCCCGGACGGGGCTGGCAAAAGCTCCGTTGGCCACCGGAAAATCACCCTGATTTTTTGGCCAGCAGTTTCTTTCTGGCAAGCATATCGCCCGTGATTCCGCCCAGCGAATCGATAGAAATAGCGATAAGCACGACGATTCCGCTGACGGCCGTCTGCCAGTACGTGTTGACGTTGAAAAGCACTATCATGTTTTGGATGATGCTGAGGATACACGCCCCGAGTACCGCTCCGAGCGGGTTGCCCACGCCGCCGGTTAAGGCGACGCCGCCTATGACGGACGCCGCGATGGAATTCATTACCCATACATCGCCGATTGCCGGCTGTGAATTGCCGAGACGGGCAATCATCAAAAGGCCGGCCGCCGCGCAGAGAAACCCCATTATCGCGTAAACGGTGATCCGGACCGCGTCAACATTGATTCCCAGAATTTTTGCCGCTTCCTTGTTGTTGCCTATCGCGTAGATATAGCGGCCAAAAGGCGTCTTCCGCGTAACAAAAAGCATTACAAGCAAAAACACACAGGCGATGATAAACGGTACGGGAATGCCAAATATCATGCCGCGCCCCAGATAGTGTATGCTCTCCGGTATGCCGACTATGGCCCTGCCTTTCGTTATGACCAGCGTGATGCCGGCAAAAACGCCCTGCGTAGCTATGGTGACAATCATTGCGTTAAGGCGTAGCTTTGTTATAAGCATTCCGTTTATTACGCCTAGGAAAATTCCGCAAGATAGGCTGATAAAGAGCGCGATATACGGCGGCACCTGTCCGTGCAGCATGAGTATGCCGCCTATAACACCGGAGAGAGAGGCGATCTTTCCTACGGAAAGATCGAGTTCCCCCAGCATTAAAAGACACGACTGTCCTATCGTTATGATCATGACAAACGAAAGATCACGGACAACCGATTGAAGGTTGTAAGCGGTTAAAAAATTCGGGGAAACAGAGGCGGCTATTATGATCAGAATCAAAAGTACGAGCGCGATTGTCAGCATTTTTATTTTGGAAATCTTTTTAAAAATACCTGCGACAGGACTGTTCATTCCGAATCACTCCTTTTAATTCCCATGATTTCATTCAGTATTTTTGTTTTGTCAAAAGGTGCCGTTGACTCGCCCGCCTTGCCGCCGAAATAAATCGTAATGATACGGTTTGAACATTTTAACACTTCGTTCATTTCTGAAGAAATCAGAATGATGCCAACCTGTTCCTCCTCGGCAAGTTTTTTCATTAGCCGGTATATTTCTACCTTTGAGCCGACATCTATACCCTTGGTCGGCTCGTCAAAAATGAGTATTTTTGGGTGAATAAACATGGATCGGCCTATAATCACTTTTTGCTGATTGCCGCCGCTTAAATTCTGTATAAGCTGATCAAGCGACACTATTTTTATGTTGTACGTATTTACAACCTCGTACGCCGCCTGAGTTTCTTTTTTTTCCGCTACAAGTAAACCGTTGCGTAATTGCTTTAAGAGCGGCGCGGTAATATTATATTTAACCGAAAGTTTTGGCAGAATCCCCTGCTCCTTCCGTTCTTCGGGCAGGTAGATAAAGCCGCGCCGTACCGAATAGCCGGTATCGCCAAACTTCCACGGAAGCCCTTCCATTTTTACCTCGCCCGACCACACCGGCAGGCAGCCGAATACCGCCTGCATGATTTCGGTGCGGCCGCTCCCTACAAGCCCGGAAAACCCCAGAATCTCACCCCTATGCAGCGTAAAGCTGATGTTGTTAAACTTCGCGCCTGTGAGCCCCCGCACTTCCAGCAGAACTTCAGACGACGGATTTTCCGGCCTGTACGTTTCTTCCCGGCTAATTTCGGTTCCGATCATCCGCGCTATGACCCAGGAAATACTGGCGTCCCGCACAGGCGAGTCCGCTACTTTCCTGCCGTTGCGCAAAACCGTTATCTCGTCCCCGATGGCAAAAATTTCTTCCAGCTTGTGGGAAATAAATACAATGGCCTTGCCCCTGGACTTTAATTCCTTCAGCACACCGAAAAGCCTTTCAGCCTCCGTCGAGGTAAGGCTTGTCGTAGGTTCATCGAGGATCAGAATTTCTGAATTATCATCCGTCATGCCGCGTGCAATTTGCAGCGCCTGCCGCTCGGACACGGATATATTTTTGACAAGCTCATCCGGTTCCGCGCGTATTTTAAAACGTTCAAGCCAGGGAACGGCCATTTTCCCCAGCCTGCTCCTGCTGACTATACGGACTGTTTGGTTAAAAGGCATGAAAAGATTTTCCGCAACGCTCATCTCGTTGAATAGGTCAAGTTCCTGCGGCACATACGCGATATTCCGAAACAGCTTTTTTGTCTTTTTGTCCAGCGTGTTGGCGGGCGCGCCGTTAATACGGACCTCGCCCCCGTCACAAGGATATATTCCGGTTAATATTTTTATGAGCGTACTTTTTCCCGCGCCGTTCTCGCCTATGACGCAATGTATCCTGCCTTTTTCTATTTCAAGGCTCACGTTATCCAGCGCCTTTACGCCGGGGAAAACCTTTGTTACGCCGCGGGCTTCTAGTACACTCATAAATACGGTTTAATTCCGGCCTATGCCGTATTTCTTCAAATTCGGGTCCTTCAGCGTAAAGTGCGCCGCCTCCGCAATCGCCTCGTCAACGTTGTCTTTTGTAATCAGGTCTATGCCGGTGTTGATTTTAAGCGGAACGCGGTTCCCCATCGACTGCTGCCAGAGGAGCAGAACCACCTGCGCGGCCTGGATAACCGTAGGGGCGCTGGACGAACCGTCAATCACGCCGGATTTGATAAGGTCAAGCGTTTCCGCCATGCCTTCAAGACCGACAACGTGTATCTGGCCTACCTTGCCCGCCTCCCGTACCGCGTTGCCGACTCCTATCGGGTAGGCCGCGTTGGAACCGATGTAACCGGCAAGATCGGGGTTCTGCGCTATGATGCCCGCCGCCTGCTGCTGCGCCGTTTGAATATCATCATTGTCAACCCCGCCCTGAATAACGGTTATGTCGGGATACCGTTTAAAGTATTCAAAGTAGTAGTTGTACCGCGCCTCGTGATTCGGCGCGGTCGGGACACCGCGCATTACGGCGACCTTCCCCCTATACCCTATCACCCGGGCAAGGTACTCGGCGGCGATACGCGCCTGGTCCTCGGACGGGCTGCCCACCTGGGGAATCCCTGAATCATCCGGCGCTTCCGCGTCAAAAAATACAACGGGTATCCCTTGAAGGCGTACCTCCTCGATTACCGCCGCCGTCCCGTTATAATCGAGCAGGTCAATCGCTATCCCTGTAGGCCTGGTCGCGGCGGCTTGCTGAATAATCGAGTTCTGCTCGGCGACATCGGCTGTAGTGGGGGCCCGGTAATCAATAGTTATCTTTCTCCCTATTTGAGCGCCCAGTTCCCCGGCCTGCAAGCGCGCATAGTTTGCGAAGTCGTCGAACCAGGGGTGCACCACCTTGGGGACGATAACGATACGCATATCCCCGCCGCCTGCGACGGATACCGCCTGAGTCTGCCCGGACTTCTGGCAGTTTACGGCAAACAAGGCAAAAGCCGCCGTAAGCGAAACCGCAAAAAAACATTTTTTTCTCATACTAAATCCTCCTGTATAATTATTCATTCATTCTAAACCCTGTTTCCTGATAACACAAGAAAATTATACAAATGTTCAGGTTCGGCACATTTTTATTTTCTTGCCAATACGGGGAAGCGGGTATATACTGATTCAAAGAAATAAGCCGCATGGAGGTAATATGGCTAATAAAGAATTCATCGAAAAAACGCTGCGAAAGGGCGAAGGCGTTTTCCGGCTTAAGCCCACGTTCATACCGAGGCCCTTCGGCGTTGAGGGACGGCGGCTGCGACTCCACCCGGACGATTACTTCGCTTACGGGCTAGAGCGCGGTTCAATCAAAGAGAGGTGGATGTCTTCCACCAACGTGGCGCAGAACGGAGCGCTTGCCGGCCCGGAGGAAGGCTTGAGTTTTGTCGCGGTGGACTACGGCAGCGATGAAAAATTCAGCCTGAAAGAGGCGATTTCTACGCTCGGGGCCGGGATCATCGGGGCGGAACTGTGGGGAAAGTACTCAGGATTCCCCGTGTTTTCAAAATTTTACGACCTAAAGACGCCTCTTTTCCATCACCTGCACCTGGACATGGCGGCGGCGGCCCGTGTCGGCAAGCTGGGCAAGCCTGAATGTTACTATTTTCCCCGTCAGTTTGCCAGCCACACCGGAGAAATGAACGCTACCTACTTTGGTTACGATCCGGACACGAAGCCGGAGGAGGTAAAACAGCGCCTGCGCGACTACAACAAGGGCGACAACCGGATAACCGAGCTTTCCCGCGCCTGGCGCATAGAGCTGGGAACAGGCTGGTATTCGCCCGCCGGCGTGATCCACGCGCCCGGTTCCGTGATGACTTACGAGCTAAACTGGAACGGCGATGTAAATTCCGTACACGAAAACGTAGTTTCCGGCGTTACCTATTCCCGCGATTTTCTTAACGGGGAATGTCCGCCGGACAGGAAGGACGACATCGACTACATCTTTAGCCTGCTCGACTGGGAAAAAAACACGGACCCGCACTATAAAAAACGCTTCGGGAGGCCGCCTGTCACGATCGCCAAAAACCCGGACTACGAGGAAAAATGGATTGCTTACGCCAATGACGGGTATTTCAGCGCGAAAGAGCTTTCCGTGAACCCGGGAAAAAGCGTTACGCTCAGCGAGCCGGCGGCGCACGGGGTGATACTGATCCAAGGACACGGTAGATTCGGGGCGTTTCACTGCGAAACGCCCGGTATGTTGCGTTTCGGACAGCAGAGCGCGGACGAGTACTTTGTGTCGGAAACAGCGGCAAGAAAGGGTATCGCCGTTACCAACGACAGCCCGGTGGAGCCGCTCGTGCTTTTGAAGAGTTTCGGCCCGAATCATCCCGATGCCCCGGCATCGCTCTGATCAAAAGTATGACATCAACATAATTGTTCATTCGGTAAAACAAACGCATGGATTTTGAAGAAGAGCTTTTGACCAAGGCCGCATGGTACTACTTCATGGGGAAAAAAACCCAGCAGGAAATTTCCGTACTGCTGGGCGTTTCCCGTATGCGCGTGATCCGGCTTTTGGAAAAGGCAAGCGCGACAGGGCTGGTGCAGTTCAAGCTGAGGGAAAACAGCGCCCGCCGGATGAATATCGAAAAGCGGCTGATGGAACGCTACGGGCTAAAGGACGCTTTCGTGATACCGACCGCGCCGGATATGGGGATAGCCGGCGTGAACGACGCGATAGCGGAGGCGGCGGCGATGTACATCGCAAACCGTATGCGCCCGGACGCTTTCATCAACATAGGCTACGGGGATACTGCCGGTAAAACGCTCAACAACCTTGCCAAAATCGCGGAAAAGCCGGTTTTCTGCATCTCGCTGACCGGCGGCGTGAGCATTTACCTGCCCAACGCACGGTCGAATGTTTTTAACGCGCGGCTCTTCCTGATACCGGCCCCGCTCATCGTCTCGTCAAAAGAGATGATGAACGCCGTAATGGACGAACCGCAGGTAAAGAATATTTTTCAGATGATAGATATGGCTTCTTTTACCATAGTCGGCATAGGCGGCATGAACGACGAGGCGACAATACTAAAAACCGGCGTACTGTCCCAGAATGATTTTTGGCAGCTTAAAATGCAGGGGGCGGTGGGCGATATACTCTGTCATTATTTTGACAGGGACGGGAACGCGCTCGCCACGCCGTTTGAAGATCGCCTGATAAGTACGCCGCTTTCACGTATCAAAACCCTGCCCAACGTTATAGGCGTGGCCGCCGGTATGGAAAAACTTGCGGCGATAAAGGGCTGCCTGTCTTACGGGTACGTCAGTACGCTGATCACCAACGAAGAGACCGCTAAAAAGCTGGCGGGAACCGAAAGCGATGAGGAGGTTTGAATGGCTGACTATTTGATGGCGATTGACGCGGGTACCGGAAGCGTCAGGGCCGTGATCTTTGACGAGGAGGGGGCGCAGTTGGGGTGCGGACAGCGGGAGTGGTCTCACCGTGAGGACCCCCGCTACCCCGGCAGCATGGATTTTGACTGGACGGCAAACTGGGGCCTCGTCTGCGCCTGTATAAAAGAGGTGCTGGAAAAAACCGGCGTCAAACGGGAAGCTGTCGCCGCCGTTTCAACAAGCTGTATGCGGGAAGGCATTGTGCTTTACGATGCGTCCGGGAACGAAATCTGGGCCTGCGCCAATGTCGACTCACGGAGCGGGGACGAGGTCGCGGAACTCAAGCGCCTGTACCCCGGCCTTGAACAGGAACTCTACGTTGAATCGGGCCAGACCTTTGCGCTCGGCGCCCTGCCCCGCCTGCTCTGGGTCAAGAATAAGGTGCCTGAGCTGTACAAAAAGACTTCGCGTATCGGGATGTTTAACGACTGGCTGATCTACCGGCTTTCCGGCGTACTCGCCGTGGAGCCGAGCAACGGCTCCACCACCGGCCTTTTTGATCTGCAAACCCGCCGCTGGGACAGCAGCATCGCCAGGCGGTGCGGGTTGCGGGACGATATATTTCCGGACGTGGTCGAATGCGGGACGGCGGTGGCCAAGGTTTCGGCGGAAGCCGCCGCCGAAACCGGCCTTGCCGCGGGGACGCCCCTGGTGTCCGGCGGCGGCGATTGCCAGCTTGGCACGATAGGCGTGGGCGTTGTCAACGTAAACGAAGCTGTAATCTTTGGTGGCAGCTTTTGGCAGTACGAGTTCAACACAGACGCGGGAAAGCCTTCCCCAAAATGCGATGTCCGCGTAAACTGCCACGCCCTGCCCGCGCTGTGGCAGTACGAGGCGCTCGCCTTTAACCCCGGCCTCGTGATGCGCTGGTACCGGGACGGCTTCTGCCAGCCGGAAAAACTCGGCGGCGACGCCTACACGATCATGGACGGCGAGGCGGCAAAGGTGCCGGCGGGCAGCCACGGCATGATCTGCGCGTTCTCCAACGTCATGAACTACATAGCATGGCGTCACGCCGCCCCCGCCTTCAGTAACTTTGAGCTTGACGCGGAAAAATTTAACAAATTCACGTTCTACCGCGCAATCATGGAAAACACGGCGCTTGTTACACTGGGCCACCTGAATCTGGTGGAACAGGCGATCGGCGAAAAACCGGCCAGCGTGCTCTTTGCCGGCGGCGCGGCAAAGAGCGGACTCTGGGCGCAGATACTGGCGGACGTGCTTGGGATGCCCGTCCGGACGCCTGTGGTAAAGGAGGCAAGCGCACTGGGCGCCGCGCTGCTTGCCGGCTTCGGCGTCGGCATGTTCGGGGACGTAAAGATCAGCGCCGGAAAACTTGTCAAAATGGAGCGTGAGTTTACGCCAAACGCGGAAAACCACGGCGTGTACACCGCCGCGTACAGCGACTGGCAAAAAGCATACGCCGCCCACTTAAAGTTGAGCGACGAAGGGATAACAAAGTATATGTGGCGCGCGCCCGGATTATGACGCGCGGAAGCGCCGCCGGGCCGTAAATATTTAGGAGACAATTATGTTTATTGTTGATGAAAAAGATAAAGAATACCGTTTTGGGAACAACGGCCCCAAGTACCTTATGCAGGGACCGCGCATGAATTTTGCCGTCGTGCAGTTCATGCCCGGAAATGATTTTCGCGCGCATTACCACGATGTGATGGAGGAAAACTTTTATATC